>OMSV01000150.1:6719-10065 GCA_900290385.1 Syntrophobacter sp. SbD2
CAGGGCCGCCAGCCAGTACATGACAGGGGCCTTCTCCAGGTATCTGATGCCGTTATTTACTCTCATGGTAACCCAGTCTCCCGACTGGACCATTTCACGTACCACCTCAGCATGGAAGGAATCATTGTCGTCGAACAGTGCCGGACGGGTAATCGTGCTGGTGAAAATTGCAGACCACAGCACGATGAGAACAGTCGAGTAGAGCAGTGTCCTGTGGCTCATAAGCAAGCTAGACCCTGCCTCTGGAGTGTTCCGTGTGAATCAGGTAGAGATTCCTAAAGTATATGATGAGACCGCCTCCCTGTCCGAGAATGAACACGGGGTCCTTTTTCAGCAAGGCATAGATGAGAAGCAGCGCGCCGCCGCCGATACTGAAATACCAGAAGGCGAGAGGAACTACGCTTCTGCGATGTCTCTCGCTGGCAATCCACTGGACCAGAAATCTGCCGAAAAATAATCCCTGGCCGCAGAAGCCCAGAACGAGCAGATAGTTGTCGAGAAAATACCGGATTATGCTGTTCATTGCATGGGCCATGCTCGCGTGTATCCATTTCTTTAGACAGTAAGGCGTTAAAAAGAAATAACCCCGTGGGGTTGTTAAACTTTCCGGGTGTCGCTGACACTTTGGAGGGAGGAGTCGCCCGAAACACGGTATTATGCCAGAAAGGTGAGTTTTGGGAAGAGGAATTTCCATTAGGGATTGGTCAAAAAATGTAGTTTGCAATAATTTACATTGTCGGGTAAGTAGCGGAAATCTCCTTTGAAACCAACAAAATAGGCCCTTTTGATAAGGATGTATGATAAATTTATCAGTTCAGATTAGAATTTGCTTTTATCATTGACGGCTCAAGATAGGAACATGTAAGTGATAGTTCTGGGAATTGAGACTTCCTGCGATGAAACCGCTGCGGCAGTTGTCAGGGACGGAAAAGAAATATTGTCCAGCGTGATTGCCAGCCAGGTTTCCATTCACGGCCCTTATGGCGGGGTAGTTCCAGAGTTGGCGTCCAGGAAGCATCTGGAGTATATCATCCCCGTAATCGAAAGCGCGCTGGAAAAAGCAGGCGTTTCCTACGAAGAACTTGACGTCCTTGGGGTTACGCAAGGCCCTGGCCTTGTCGGAGCGCTGCTGGTCGGTTTGAGCGCCGCAAAAGCTATGGCTTATGCTCTCGACAAGCCGCTCATTGCGGTCAATCATCTCGAAGGGCACATCCAGGCCGCCTTCATTTCCAGCGGCATACCGGAGAACCCCTTCATTTGTCTGGTCGTTTCGGGTGGCCATACGGCACTATACAGGGTTGATCAGGACGGTGGCAGCCGGCTGCTGGGAGCAACGAGGGACGACGCGGCCGGAGAGGCATTCGATAAAATAGCAAAACTTCTCGACATTGGCTATCCAGGTGGTGTTGAGATCGACAAACTCGCTTTAGGCGCAAATCCGGAGGCGATTCAATTCCCGCGCTCCCGGTTTGAAAAAGAATCTCTTGAGTTCAGCTTCAGCGGTTTAAAAACCGCCGCTGCCAATTTTATCCGCAAGCACGGTCCCCCCGTCTCTGATTCTGCGTGCAGCGGGGCTAGGTCTTACACATTAGGGGATTTCGCTGCGAGCTTCCAGGAGGCTATTGTTGACGTGCTGGTCGAAAAGAGTATCAAGGCGGCGCAACAGTGTGGCCTGTCTGATATCGCTGCCGTAGGGGGAGTTGCCGCAAACAACAGGTTGAGGGAAAGGCTCGCGCAAGAGGCCGCCTCCCGAAACTTTCGGCTTTATCTGCCCCCGGTAAAGTTCTGCACCGACAACGCCGTGATGATCGCATCGGCCGCGTACCGCATCTGGACACGTTCGGGTCCCCAGCATGGGATGCTTGAGCTGGACGCATATTCTCGTTAAGCGGGCAGGCTGGATATTCTCTTTGAAAGGCGCGCTGTGGATGCGAAGGTTCTCTGCTTATGGCCTTGCCGGGAATAAACATGCCTGCGACACTCTAATCCAGGTGAGTCCTGTTCTCTATGCCTGATTTGCTATCGCCCAGTGAGTATTTTCATCAGAACAAATCCCTGGGGCAGCATTTCCTTGCGCAGCCGGCAACCGCCCTCAGGATCGTTCAAAGCGCCGAACTGAGAGATGGTGATGCTATTGTCGAGATAGGTCCGGGGCTTGGAGCGCTCACCCGTTTCATATTGCGTGAAGTTAGCAGGCTTCATTTGATCGAGGTGGATGGAGAAATGGTTGAGTATCTGCGTGAAAGAGTACACGCGGACAAGGCGGTAATTCACGAACAGGACGCGCTCTCATTTGACTTTGTAAATCTTTGCGAAAGAGAGGGAAAACGCCTGATTGTGCTGGGCAATCTTCCTTATAATATCAGCTCTCCTTTGATGTTTCACCTGCTCGATAGTTTTCCGGCAATCGAGCGGGCGGTCTTTATGGTCCAGAAGGAGGTTGGAATGCGATTTGCCGCCGCTCCTGGCACCAAAGACTATGGGGTGCTCTCGGTGCTGCTCGGGATTTACTCAACAGCGCGCATACTTTTCACCGTCGGGCCCGGCCAGTTCTATCCTCCTCCCAAAATAGATTCAGTTGTGCTTCGCATCGATTTCGCCAATGAGCGCCCCATGGGTTCTGATTTTGACTTTCAAAGAAAACTGGTCAGCAAAGCCTTTCAGCAGCGTCGAAAGACTTTGGCGAACAGTCTCACGGGCGCCATGGGTCTTTCATCCGGCGCCATAAAAGACGCCTGTGAGCAGGCCGCGATTGACCCGAAAAGACGTCCGGAGACTCTTTCGGCAGATGAGTTCCTTTCCCTTGCCGGGTTGGTTCGTCGACAAACTCCCACAGGCAACCGGTTGTAAAATTCGGTTATTGTGCTAAAATGTTTGTTTTAATGCCGTATCTGAATTGAACGATTCCTTGCTTTTGTTGGCTGGAGTAAAGGTGGCTGTCGGTATAGTGCATATGAGTCTCATAAGACCTATAGGGACTGATCATCGAATTTGACGCAATGGTTTTTGGCTGTGATGGAAAAGGATTTTTTCACAGGTAAAGTGGCGCTTGTAACCGGAAGCTCGAGGGGAATCGGCCGCGCTATTGCTGTGGCGTTTGCGCGCGCCGGGTCCAACCTGGTTATAAATCATTCCAAAGCCGGAGGTAGTTCGCGGAAAAAGGCCGAGGAGGTTTGCCGCGAAATCGAGATCTTGGGGCGTGAAGCTCTTGTTGTAGAGGCTGATATTGGACTGAAATCATCGGTCAGGGAGATGATCGAGCTGATTTCCGGCCGGTACGGCCGGCTTGATTTTCTAGTGCTCAACGCGGCCAAAGCTCCTTTCAAGCCGATAGAAAGGTTGCTCG
>OMSV01000094.1 GCA_900290385.1 Syntrophobacter sp. SbD2
TACCGCGTTATGAAGCGGCATGAACGGATGTGCGCGCCAAGAAATCAATCCGAATTATTTTTCTTGGTTCTTTCAGCAAGCAGTTGCACAGTCCGGGCAATCTCCTCCGGTGTGACCTCGTGCCTGAGCTTTTCCATTTTTTCCATCAACTGGGCAAACAGGGTGGCTTCGGCGGCGCTGATCCATTCGAGCTGAAGTCTTTCAGGCCTTATTGTGAGCTTTTCCATTTTCCTGCGTATCTTGTCGATACGCTTAACGGTCCACTGATTGGCGTTTATGTAGTGGCAGTCGCCGATGTGGCAACCGCTGACCAAAATTATGGCCGCTCCTTTTGCGAATCCCTCCCATATGAAAGACTCGTCCACGCGCGCCGAGCACATGGTCCGGATCAGCCGAAGAGTTGGCGGATATTGCAGGCGTGAGACTCCGGCGTAATCGGCCCCGGCGTAGGAGCACCAGTTGCATGCAAAGGCAAGAATCTTGGCCGCCGCGTTTTCTGAGAGGACGCTGTCAACCTGCCCCATTATCTGTTCGTCCGTGAAGTGGTTCATCACAATCGAATCGAACGGGCATTCGGCGGCACAGGCGCCACAACCCGAACAGGCAGCAGGGTTTACGGATGCTGCAATTTTGCGCTGCACATCAAGCGAAATGGCCCCGTAAGGACATACCTCGGCGCATTTGCCGCAGATTTTGCATTTTTCCGGAATCACTTCTGCCGTAATAGGGTCGGAGAGCATTTCTCCACTATGGAGCAGTCGAACGATACGCGCTGCGGCGGCCGACCCCTGCGTGACCGACTCCTTTATATCTTTGGGTCCCTCGGCGCATCCGGCGAAGAAAACGCCCCTGGTGGCCGCATCAACCGGCTGGAGCTTGGGGTGGGCTTGCAGAAAAAATCCGTCAGGCGAGAGCTGAAGTCCAAACATTTCCTGGAGTTTCTTCGTCGTGTTGGACGGTTTCATGCCGATCGCCAGCACCAGCATGTCAAGATCGTGGAAGGATATCTTTCCTCTTGCGCTGTTATCGACGGCAACCCGCAGTCCGCCTTCGGCGGTTTCAATCACATTGCCGGGCAAACCCCGTATATATTGCACGCCAAGACGCCTGCTTTTTGTATAGAGTTCCTCGAAACCTTTTCCGAAAGCACGGATGTCGATATAAAAGACCTTTATGTCTATTTTAGGATAGTGTTCCTTCAGGACCAGGGTGCTCTTGACAGTGTTCATACAGCAGACATTCGAGCAGTATGAGGCGCCCTTCCTTGCCGAGCGCGAACCGACACACTGAATGAACCCGATCGACCTGGGGGGTTGCCTGTCGGTTGGCCTGATCAGCTCACCGCCGGTCGGACCTCCGGCGCTTATCAACCGTTCAAACTCGGTGCTGCTCAGCACGTTTTCATAGCGCGTGTAGCCGTACTCGTCGAGTTCCGTAGGATCGTAGGCTTCCAGACCGGAAGCTACTACGACGCTTCCCACATTCTCCACCACTTCCTCATCGGACATGTGGAAATTAATGCACTTCTTTTCGCAGACTTCCGCGCATTTCGCACACACGACCGGGTTGTGGCCGAGGCATTCGTTGATATTTATTACATAAGCGGAAGGCACCGCCTGCGGAAAAGGCGAGTAGATGGCCCTCCTGGAAGAAAGACCGGAGTTGAACTCATCGGGGCGCACGACCGGACACACTTCTGCGCAATCGCCGCAAGCGGTGCAGTCCTTTTCGGATACGTATCGGGCTTTTTTTAGAATCCTGACCTC
>OMSV01000062.1 GCA_900290385.1 Syntrophobacter sp. SbD2
CGGCGAACTGCCCGCCTTGATCGTCCTGGAAGATGAATTCTGCGTGGCTTTCCTGGACAGCCGCCCACTTTTTCAGGGCCATTGCCTGCTCGTCCCCAGGGCCCATTACGAAACGTTGACGGACCTGCCGGACTCCCTAATCCAACCGCTTTTTTCGGACGCAAAGCTTCTGTGCCGCGCGGTGGAGGAAAGCATGAGCGCGGAGGGAACTTTTGCGGCAATCAATAATAAAATCAGCCAGAGTGTTCCCCACCTTCATGTGCACGTGGTCCCAAGAAGAAGGAAAGACGGTTTGAAAGGTTTTTTCTGGCCAAGGTACCGGTACGCGGACGAAGGGCAAATGCGAGAGGTTGCCGAACGGATCGAGGCTGCTGCACAACTGCTTAGGTCCGCGACAGAGTAACCGTGGGCCATCCTTGCCGCTCTATTACGCTATCTACCTGGAACTCGGGCCAGGCGAATTTTTTGACCGATTCAAGTCTGCTTTCCAAGAATCCNNACGCAAGGGTTTCCTCGATAGTTGGCCATTCCAGGTTCATAACGAAAAGGTCCGTACGTATACTCAAACACCCCAACCGGTCAGCCTCTACCAGGGCGACACGATCCGCAACTCCGTTTGCACGCGCGTTCTTCCAGGCGGTCTTCAGCGCGAGGGGATTACGGTCTATTGCCATGACGAATTTCGCCCCCGACAGGGCGCATGCGATAGCAAGGACCCCAGTCCCGGCGCCAAAATCCAGCGCCGTAAGGATTTCATGGGACCCGAAAATTTCAGATATCGCAAGCAGGCACCCTTGAGTGCTGGGATGAAGGCCCGAACCGAAAACAACTCCGGGGTCGATGAGTATTTCCATACCGTCCGGCTTATCCGCCGGGCCATCCGACAGCCGGATGCTGAAAGACCCAAGGCTTATCTGAGGGAGACAAATGTCCTGCCATTTGTCATATGGCAAATAGTATCGAGAGGTTAGCAGCCAGTCGGGGCGGGATTTCAGCCACTCCGCAATGGGTTCGGCAGACTCTTTTCTATAAAAAAGATAATAAAACGGCGGTTCCGGCCAGATCCCCTCGAGGCCTTCAGCGGGGAGATTCTGGGGCCGGCCGCTTCCCTTAAGCTCATAAACAGTGAGCATCGCCCCTCACCATATCTTGTTTCCATCCGGCAACCGCTCGTGTTCCATCAGGAGTGTCCAGATGGACACTATCTAACCGCTCTATGGCGGGCCAAAAGACAAAATCCTCCAGGACGGGAGGATTTTGCCTGAGGTCAACTCTGTAAATCGCAAGGTTATCGACCGAATGGACCGGGCCCGCTCTTGTTGGCACTCGATTGGCTCTGTTCATCCTTGGACACGGGTGGTTTACTGGACACTATCGGGACGGTCTCTTTCTCGTCAAGGGGGGATCCGGCCTGTTGAAGAATCAATTCAGGATCGCGTGTAGCCGCCGCTTCAGCCTCCGCCGAGGCCGCCTGCGGCTTTTCCTCCGGTTTGCCGAAAACTTTTTCGTTTATCTGTTGGGCAAACAGGTTTACCTGGGGCATGACGTCGTCGAGTGTCTTCATTTGAGCATAGAAGGAAACAGGCTCCGTTTTGCCCGACACCGCCGCCATTTTTGCCTCAATGCTTACCGACTGGCCCGTGCTGGTTATGCTTCCGAACAGAACATAATCCGCCTTGAAGCCGGCGCCGATTCTCAGGGCCTCGCTCTGCGATATTTCCTTTGCTCCCTTGAGGGCCATGTCTGTTTGCGATTTGTCCACTACCTGCACTTTTCCCTGCGAGGAAAGCCGCGAACAGAGCATGTCGCGGACTCCGCCCTGAAGGTAATTAAGATTTGCCGGGGTGCTCATGGCAAAGGGCAAAATCACCACCCTGGCCGTTGCGGTGTCGCCCGCAGGGCTTTGAGCAGCCATACAGGGCACCATAAACCCTGAAAACACAAACAAAATCAGCGCAAATAAAATCACTGCCCTGCTATAAGACATGCCATTCTCCTTCGGGATGGAATCTATATTCAGTTGAATAAACACCCGCTGATTGCAGATTTTGCCCATTCATGCGGCGATATTTTCCGCCTTTTCCTAAAAAACTCTGAATTTCAGCCATTTTCGGGAGCTTGGGCCCAGAGCAGCCCTTTTCCCGCTACCGTACAATAAATCAGGCTGGGTTCGCTTATCAAGTCTTTTTATTGCCGTTCGCGATGAAGTGAACAACGATTATGCATGAGTCAGCGTGAAATTTATGCTGTATTCCCCTTAACCATATGACATCATGCTAAAAATCAATAGTACAGAGGGGGAACGGCATGTCTGAGGTTGGTGAAACGCAAATGGAAACGAGTTTGGGACCGGNNGTTTTCTTGTTTCCCCCTACACTTGTTTCCCTGTTAAGCTATCCTCCACCATCCGCAACTGTTTCACATTGTTGCATTTTAGCTTCAGTGGCAGTGCGACCATCACTGTCCACTTATTGTTTCAGATTGTCGCATTTTTGTTTCAGTATCAGTGCGACCATCCTGTAACTGCCTCCCGATAACTTTTATAAGTCATCGTCATCACTTGTATTATATTTTACTGCACCGGCTTAGCTCATCGGCATGCTAATTGCTTCTTCTGCCCGCTCGTAAAATCTACTTCATTGACCCTGACTAGATGAAAATTGTTAATGCTATTTGTTGTCCAACTCTTTTAGTGCAAACTACAATCGAAGTGTAAGCTGAAACAATCAGGATGGGGAAATGTATACCGGCTTATATTACAGAGAATTTTAAGTTCAAGCCCATGATAGTAGTCTATTGATACAATACGAAACATCTGTTACATATTGCAACAATAGTGAAACAATCTATTGCATAATGCAATAGTTTAAAATGTTTCCTTACAAATAATTCTTATTGTGTCGATTTTGATTTGACATTTAGTAAAGCTTTAAATTAGGTTCGATTTAATTTTGTAGAGGAGCAAACTCCAAACTTTCGGATGGCAAGAAAGGGGGGGAAAGGCCAGTAATATCACCGTAATGGGGCTAGTAAGGAGAGGGTTCGCAAATATCATCGGCTTTTGAGGAGGAAAGAGTGATGAGGAAGTATGTCCTACCATCTATAGTCATGTTCGCATTCGTATTCTCGATCGCGTGGGCTAACGTGGTTTTTGCGCAGGAGCAGCAGACACTGGCTGAAAAACTCCTGGAAATCATGAGAGCCAATCACCAGATAACTGAAGCCCAATACAAGGAATTAAAAGAAGAGGCCCAGAAGGAGAAGGCCGCTGCTGCGCAGCAGGGAACTACCGCTCAGGCCGCCGCCACTCAGGCCGCCGAGTCTGCCAGGGCGGCCATGGGCCAGGCCGCCCAGGCCGCTCAGACCGCTCTGGCCATCGAAGCCGGCACCAAGGGAAACCCTCTGGGGCTTCAGGCCTCGTGGCAAAACGGCCTCGTGTTTCAGTCGACGGATGGAGCTTTTGACGTACATGTCGGAGGCCGGATCCAGGAGGATATTGCAGACTCCGAACCGAATAAAGCTTTGGACAATTATTCGAAAGGACAATTCACCTCGGGGCTTAGAGGGCCTAAAACCGACGGATTCGGGGACCAGATGCGCAGGGTGCGACTGGCAATTGACGGGACCCTCTGGAAAGATGTAGAGTTTATCAGTCAAATCGAATTTGCCCCGACATATTCGGCCACTACCGTGCTCAAATCAAGCGTTAACAGCACCTCCAAAATTGGCCAAGCCCAATATTTTGCAGATCTCACTACAGGATATACGGCCAGCTTCCAGGACGTATGGATGGGCGTCAAGGACATCCCCTTTTTCGGGCGCATCAGGGCAGGGCAGATGTACGAGCCTATCGGCCTGGAACAACAGACCGTCGACAACTTCAATACTTTCATGGAGAAGGCCCTGCCGCAGAATGCATTGATTCCCTCTCGTAATTTAGGCTTATTGACGCAAAACACGGCATGCAACGATCGCCTAGGCTGGCAGGCGGGGTATTTCTTTGCGCAACAGACAGGGACACCATATAATGGCGTGGCCACGGATGCGACCGGAGACCTTTTTTCGCCACATGTAGAGGCCACCGATGTGGCGGTGCGCCTCTACGCGCTACCCTGGTATGAGAACAATGGAGAACATCTGCTCCATGTCGGCATAGGCTACCAGCATAGGTTCCGTTCCGATTCACAGTCACCGTCGAACCCGGGCTGGCTTGACTTCAGCTCTTATCCAGAGGCCTACATGTTCAACCCACTGGTCGACACCGGATATTTCCTGGCCACGGGAGCGGATGTCATAGACCCGGAAATTGCACTGGTATGTGGACCGTTTTCCGTGCAGGGTGAATACACCTGGATGTCCGTCAACGATGTCTCTCTCCCAGCCGCAAGTACTTCTCCTACGAGCCCGACTTGGACGTCCCTCAATCGTGGCGCCAGTTTCAGCGGCTGGTATGCACAGGCCAGCTACTTCCTGACCGGCGAGCATCGCCCATACTATTTGGAAGCCAGTTCCAGGAATTATCAGGCGACCTTTGGCAGGATCATCCCGAATGCTAATTTTAATCCCAGAGCCGGGGGCATCGGGGCATGGGAAGTGGCTTTCCGGGTTTCCAACCTCGATCTCAACGACCCGGCCGCCCGCTTCACAGGCGGCGATGAAACCGACTACACAGCCGGCCTGAATTGGTATCTGAATCCAAACGTTATGATAAAAATGAATTATATTTATGCGACGGTTGGCGCACATGCAGCGGAACAGAATACGCTGGTGAGCTCCCCCACTGCCCTGCTCACAGGGGGCCATGACAACATTTTCGAAACACGCTTCCAGATAGCTTTCTGATGATTTGTCCGGATTGATTTACGGAGATTCCGGCGCAGCCCCCTCAGCCGAGCGGTTTTGCTCTGCTGAGGGGGTTTTCTCACTCACCCCTTCCCCCTCGTATGTAGGTTCTACATTCTTTTCACTGTAACACATTGGATTTACAGCTAAATTCAATTTGAGGGCGCTTTGTCTCCGAAAGTCCAGTGTAATATCAAGATAATGGGGCTCTCTTTAAGGTAAAAAGTTTATAAATGACATCTGCTATTGAGGAGGAAATGGTATGAAGTGTTTCCTGAAATTCCGGCGAAAAGTGATCTTCAAAATGTTGACCGTTACTATGCTGCTAGGCGCCTTTATGCTCTTCACAGGCGCTTGGGCCTTCGCTCAGGAAAAGAGTGTGACGCAAGAAATACTCGACATCATGTTGGAGAGCCGCCAGATCAGCCAGGATAAGTACGATGCCCTGCTAAAAAGAGCCGAGGCCGAAAACCTGGCGGCGGCCCAAAAAATTGCAGAAGCGCAAAAAGCGGCAGCACAACCAGCGGCGCCCACAGCCGGGACTCACGGGGTTCCCACCTCGGCCGAAGCGACGGGTCTCAGCGCATCGTGGAGAAACGGCCTCAGGTTAAGTAATGAAGACAAAAGTTTCGATGTACATGTCGGAGGCAGGCTGCAGTGGGACTTCGCAGATGCCGACCCGAGCAAGTCTTTGATCAACTGGTCGCATGGGGCATTCGCCCCCACAGGGACCACATTCAGTGAGACGAAGGTCAATGGGTGGGGGGACCAGGTCCGAAGAGCGAGGTTGCTCATTGACGGGACTGTCTATAAGGATTTCGAGTTTTCCGATCAAATCGAGTTTGCCCCGTCATATACGGCCACTACCGTACTCAAATCAGCCACCCTGAGTGGTGGAAAGTTAACCACAACAACCACATCGCTCACGACAGGACCTGCCGTCACTTTCGCGGACGTGTGGGCTGGCGCCAAGGACGTCCCATATCTGGGGCGCGTCAGGGTGGGACAGATGTACGAGCCGATCGGATTGGAACAACGAGCCGATCGGATTGGAACAACAGAGGTCCGACAACTTCCGTACTTTCCTGGAGACGTCCATCGCCACTACTGCCTTAATTCCCAATCGCAATACAGGCTTCCTCGTGGAAAATACCTATTGTAACAATCGCCTGGGGTGGGAGGCGGGCTATTTTTTCCAGCAACAGGCGGCACTAAGTAGCAATGGCGTACCCTTGGATACG
>OMSV01000154.1 GCA_900290385.1 Syntrophobacter sp. SbD2
CAATGTGCTTCATGAACCGCCGTGTACGGAACCGTACGCACGGTGGTGTGGGAGGACGGGGGAAGCGACTCCCCCTCCTACCCGATTGGAAGAACGCATGTAATCTAGATCGTCCGTTTGACGAGACTAATTCCGTCTTCTTGGCTGAAGAACTATACGAGAAAGTTCGAGAAGCAGAAGAGGAGTGGAAGAAGATCGACCGAGACCTCCTAAAAATGATGGGTACCGATTGGGGATTTAAAGCACTTTTAGCCGGAAATCTCATAGTCAATGGGAATGCTGATTTTCTTGCGGCTGCGGTCGGAATCGCTGCTGGTGTAAGTCTAATATTGTCAACCAGCCAGAGGCGCAGCTTTCCAAAGAAATTCCCAGCTGCTTTTTTCATGAAGTTGGGCCAAGGTGGTAAATCGTAGCTAAAATTTCAAACATATCACTGCTCGCTGCTCGTTAAAATTCCTGCGTAGAGAGCGACCGGCTCGTTGCCACGAGCAGTGAGCACGTCCGGAGCATATATGAAGAAGGAGAACCGACGCAGGAGGGAACTACCGAGGAATCCTCGGTAGATCAAGAACAATTACTTGGAAAGCTGCCCCCCTATCTGATATTTTAGCGCGGCGGCTTTTACAGACATATCCGGGGCCTTTCACCTGAAACTCTGTTTTCCAAAGGGCGACTCTTGTTTTTAGAAACATTTTTCCAGAACCTGCTTAACGCCCTGCAGTGGGGGAGTTTTTACGCCCTGATCGCTCTGGGCTATACGATGGTCTACGGGGTGCTGCTGCTGATCAACTTCGCCCACGGGGACATATTCATGGTGGGGGCCTATACCGGTTTTTTTGTAGCCTCTCTTTTGCTCGGCCGCTATGCGTGGTTTTCGTCCGGACTCCCGCCGGCCCTTATTTTCGGCCTGACCGTGATGATCACCATGATAATTACATCGGGAGTCGGCGTCGCGATCGAGCGGGTTGCCTACCGTCCCCTGCGGCGCAAGGGCGCATCGCGTCTATATGTCGTAATTACGGCCCTGATGTGCGGGCTGATCCTTGAGAACGGCAATCTGGCCATTCTTGGAGCCAGCCGCCGCAGCTTTCCCCAGCTTTTTTCAAATGAGGTTCATAACGTCGCAGGGATAACTTTCACCAACATCAAAATACTGGTGATCCTCACCACAGTTCTGGTTTTCGTTCTGATCGAGACAATAGTGCGAAAGACCAGGATCGGAATGGCGATGCGCGCCATCTCCTACGACAGGATGGCCGTGCCGTTGATGGGCATTCCGCTGGATACGGTCATCGTGTTCACTTTTGTCCTGGGATCTTCAATGGCGGCCCTTGCAGGAGTGCTTTTCGCCACCGCCTACCCGGTGCTCGACCCCTATATGGGGGCGCTCGTTGGCTGGAAGGCCTTCATTGCGGCGGTTTTGGGCGGGATTGGGGAAATACGCGGCGCCATTGCGGGGGGATTTCTTCTCGGTTTCGTTGAAATATTCGTTGCAGCTTTCTTTCCATCGACTCTGCGCGATCTTATTGCTTTCAGCATTCTGCTGGTATTCCTCAGCATAAAGCCCACAGGAATTTTCGGTGTGGCAAGGGCCACAAAGATTTAGGCAGCTATGCGCAATTACAGCTCCGTTCTATCCTACACGACACTTTGCGCTCTTGGTGTGCTCGCCACCAAACTCGGCATTTTGAACGCATACATGCAGCTCGTTCTGATGTATGCCGGGATAAATATAATCCTGTCAACTTCGCTCAACCTGGTGAACGGGTACATGGGCGAATTCTCGGTGGGGCATGCCGGATTCATGGCCGTGGGGGCCTATGTCACCTCGATTCTAAATGTTATGCTGTTCACGAGCAGCTCGACATTCGGGCCGCCCCTGCTTTCCCCTTCCAGCGCAATTTATCTTTTCCCGGTTACCCTCATTGCCGGCGGCGTTGCAGCGGCCCTTGCAGGGCTGCTCGTCGCGGTGCCCTCTTTCAAGACGCGGGGCGACTACCTTGCGATCATAACCCTGGCCGTTAACTATATCGTCAAAAGCTCTATAGAGAACATCCAGCCGATAGGCGGCGCGCGCGGTTTCATGGGCATGCGCAACGTGATCGATTCAATGGAAAAAGTTTTAAATCTTCCATGGACCATGATCTGGGTCTTCATATCGGTTGGAGTGACTGTTTGGATAATCCATAGACTTGTAAATTCGACTTACGGCAAAGGCATTGTCGCGCTCAGGGACGACGAAATTGCGGCCGAGATAATGGGCGTAAATACGAAGCGTATGAAGATAGTGGCTTTCATGCTCTCCTCGGGGTTAGCAGGAATAGCGGGGGGCCTGTTCGCGCACGTGCTGGGATATATAAACCCCGGAAGCTTCACTATCATGAAGTCGACCGAAGTGCTGGTTATGGTTTATCTCGGCGGAATGGGATCGTTAAGCGGCTCGGTGATCAGCGCGATTATCTTTACGCTTGCGCTCGAGGCGTTTCGGCCGCTCCAGGTCGTAAAATGGGTAGTGGTGCCGCTTCTGCTCATCCTTCTAATGATCTTCCGGACAGAGGGGATCATGGGACACAGGGAACTCACCGACATTTTCCCGAACCTGCGCAGGTGGTTTGCGCCCAGAGAAGGGCGGCCGTAAAATGGCTCTTCTTGAAATAAAACACCTGACGCACTTTTTCGGCGGTCTGAGGGCGGTATACGATCTTAACCTGACCCTGCAGGGCGGTGAGCTGATGGGCCTCATAGGCCCTAACGGGGCCGGCAAGACGACCGTCTTCAATATGGTGAGCGGTTTTTACCGTCCATCGGAAGGTCAAATCCGATTTCTGGACCACGATTTAGGCGGCCTGCGGCCCCACCAGGTTACGGCCCTGGGAATAGCGCGCACGTTCCAGAGTATCCGCCTTTGGAACAGCCTGAGCGTTTTCGAAAACATTTGTGTCTCTCAGCATCATCAGCTCGGTTACGGGTTTTTACAATCGGTGTTGCGCACCCCAGGGTCAGTAAGAAGCGAGCGGCGGGTCAAAAAGAGGGCTGAGGAACTCATGGATTTGCTGGGGCTTCGGGCATACGCGCTCGAATTTCCCAAAAACCTCCCCTACGGGCTTCAGCGGCGTGTGGAAATTGGCCGCGCCCTGTCGCTTCAGCCCAGGCTCCTTCTGCTCGATGAACCGGCCGCCGGCATGAACCCTGGTGAAGTCGGCGGGCTCATAGAAATGATCCGGTGGATTCGGGACGAATTCAAGCTGACGATCTTGTTGATAGAGCACCAGATGCGGGTGGTGATGAACGTCTGCGAGAACATGAAAGTACTGGATTTCGGCGAAACGATCGCCGAGGGCCGGCCTGATGAAATCAGGGCTAACCGCCGCGTCATTGAGGCCTATCTGGGAGAAGAAGGACCGGTCCATGCTCGAGGTAGTTGATCTTCACGTCAAATACGGAAACATCGAGGTGCTGCACGGGATATCCTTTCGTGTAGAAGAGGGTGAGATAGTCGCGCTGCTTGGCGCCAACGGCGCCGGTAAATCCACCACTCTTATGAGCATCATGCGTCTTGGGCCCCCCGAAGGACCCCAGGTGAGCAAAGGTGAAATAAAATTCAACGGGACCGACCTTCTGCCGGTCCCCGCCCACACCCTTGTATCAAAGTACGGAATCGGCCTTGTGCCGGAGGGCAGGCATATTTTCGGAAACCTCACGGTCTTTGAAAACCTGAAGCTGGCAACGTTTGCAAGAAATGACCGGGAGCAGATTCAAAGGGACTACGAACGTGTTTTTGCGCTCTTTCCGCGCCTGGCCGACCGCAAATCTCAAAGAGGAGATCTGCTGAGCGGCGGCGAGCAGCAGATGCTCGCAGTCGGGCGGGCTTTTATGAGCGGCGCCGGATTCGTCCTGCTTGATGAGCCTTCGATGGGACTGTCGCCTCTTCTTATGGTCGAACTTTTTCGGGTGCTAAAGAAACTGAACGAGAGCGGCACAACCATTTTAGTTGTAGAACAAAACGCACGAATCGCGTTAAAGTACGCAAATCGGGCTTATGTTCTGGAAGCAGGCAGAATAGTGCTCGAAGGCCAATCGCAGGCGTTGTCGGAAAATCCCGAGGTTCAGAAAGCATATCTGGGGTGAGTTTAAATGATGAAAATACTAATTTGCGACGGACTCGATAAAAGCGGTCTGGAGATTTTGCGCTCGGCCGAAGGGGTTGAGGCGGATACGCCCGAGGGGCTTGGCGCGGCTGAAATCAAGGCTATTTTGCCCGAATACGACGCCATGATCGTGCGCAGCCGCACCGGGGTTACAGCCGATCTGATCGAAAGCTCTCAGCGGCTCAAAGTGGTCGGCAGGGCAGGCACGGGCGTGGACAATATAGACGTCGAAGCAGCCAGCGCGCGGGGGATCCTGGTCATGAACACTCCGGGGGCAAACGCCATGGCCGCCGCCGAGCATACCCTGGCATTGATGCTCGCACTTGCGCGGCACATTCCGCAAGCGACCGGGTCTATGCGTAATGGGCTGTGGGAAAAGAAGAAATTTGTCGGCACCGAGCTTTATCACCAGACCCTGGGCATTGTGGGTCTTGGGATGGTAGGCTCGATTGTCGCCGACCGCGCCCTTGCAATGAAAATGAGGGTCCTTGTCCATGATCCGCACATTGTGCCGGAGATGGCGGCGGTTTTGGGCGCCGAGTATGTCTCACTTGACGATCTGCTTGCCGGATCGGATTTCATTACCCTGCACACGCCCCTGAACGAGGAGACCCATTGGATACTGAACCGGCAGACCCTGGCAAAGACCAAACCCGGCATGCGCATTATCAACTGCGCACGCGGCGGGCTCATAGATGAGCAAGCCCTGAGCGAGTTTCTCTCCAAGGGGCATGTGGCTGGGGCCGCGCTCGATGTTTTCGAAAAAGAGCCTCCCACCGGGAGTCCTTTGCTCGATATGCCCAACGTTATTTTTACCCCTCACCTTGGGGCCTCCAGCCTGCAAGCGCAGGAAAACGTCTCTCTGGAAATCGCCTCCCAGATTCTGGACTACCTGCAGCGCGGTCTGATTCGAAACGCCATCAACTTCCCGTCGATCAGCATGAAGGACTACGACAAACTGCGTCCATACCTGCTGCTGGCCGAGCGGCTCGGCAATCTCCAGGGGCAGCTTTGCAGGGCGGTGCAAAAGCTCGAGATCACCTATGCGGGCTCGGACCTCCAGGAGGTCCCAACTCAGCCCCTTACTCAGACCGTAATCAAGGGGCTGCTCGACCCTATCATGGCCGAAAAGGTGAACCTGATAAACGCGCCTCTTATTCTCAAACAACGCCGGATAGAGCTTACAGCGTCCACGACTTCCCAGTCGAGGGGTTATACCGGCGAGATCACAGTAAAGGTGAAGGGGTGTGGAAAAGAGGAATATTCCGCCTCGGGAGCGGTCTTTCCGGGACAGGAGGTCCGGCTCGTTCGGCTGAACGACTATATGCTGGAGGCGGAACTGGAAGGAATCAACCTCATTATCCAAAACCTGGACAAACCTGGGACCATCGGCCACATTGGGACGACGCTCGGGAATTTCAGCGTGAATATCGCCAACATGCATCTCGCCCGCAGCCGTGAAAGGGACAGGGCAATCGCTATAGTACGGCTCGACAACGAAGCTCCCATGGAGGCGCAGGAAATCCTTCGAACGCACCCAAGCATTATTTCCGTGCAGCAGGTGAAGCTGTAGAACAGTGAACAGTGAACAGTGAATAGTGAACAGAAAGGGAGTCTAATTTTCTGCTCACCGCTCACTGAGTTGAGTTTTCGGATGCAAAAATATTTCGGGCCCCAAGGGATTCTGGCGTCAAAAGTTCAAGGTTTCGAGTACCGCCAGGGTCAGGTTGAAATGGCTCAGGCCGTTTTGGAATGTTTTCGTTCGCGGACCCCGCTCATGGCAGAGGCCGGCACCGGCACCGGCAAGACCTGGGCATATCTGGTTCCGGCCATAATCAGCGGCAAAAAAGTGGTCGTATCGACCGGCACAAAGACGCTCCAGGACCAAATCCTCGATCACGATATTCCCTTTCTCAAGAAAAACATCGATCCAAAACTAAAGGCCGTCTGCCTCAAGGGACGCAGAAATTACCTGTGCCGGCGCAGGTTCCTGGAGTTCTGCTATCAGCCCACGCTCTGGAACAAAGAGGAAGCGAGGCTTTTTCGACGATTCCAGAAGTGGGCGGCAACATCAAATACGGGCGACCGTTCCGAAATCGATTGGCTGCCCGATAACTTCCGGACCTGGAACGAGGTCTGTTCGAATTCCGAGCATTGCCTGGGCCAGCAGTGCTCGGAATTTTCCCGATGCCATCTGACACGGCTGAGAAATGAGGCGGCCCGCGCCAACATAGTGCTGGTAAATCACCATTTGTTTTTCGCGGACCTCTCGCTGCGCCGCAGAGGCCTGGGCGAGGTCATTCCGGAATATGAAGCCGTTGTTTTCGACGAAGCCCACCAGTTGGAGGATGTGGTTGGCGAGTATTTTGGAATCCACTTCAGCAGCTTCTCAATAGCGCAACTCGGCCAGGATATATTGAAAGAATGCCGCCGCGACTCAAAGAAGCTCAATTTGAAGGCAATTCAAACAGTCGGGCAGCAGCTCGAAGTCTTAAGCCGTCTCTTCTATCACAACCTGGCCCAAGCCGGAAAAGCGACGGGGCGTTTTCGCTTCGAGCCGGCAAAAGCCGGCAACGATTTCGCCGGGGCGTGCAGCCAGATTGCTCACGCCCTGGATGAACTTCCCGCCATGATCGAACCCTTTGCCGAAAAGGCCGAAAACCTCGGCTGCGCCGGCAGACGTGCAGGTGAGCTCTCGGCCGCGCTCCAGTTGCTTATCGAACAGAAGGATCAATCCCTGGTATACTGGCATGAGCTTACGCAACAGGGGGTCTTTCTGAATGCAACGCCCATAGACATCGGGCCCGTGCTCAACGAATTTCTCTTCCCCGCTACTCCCTCGGTAGTGATGACATCGGCGACCCTGTCTGTGGCCGGGGGGTTCGAATATCTGCGAAACTCGCTCGGGGTGCCTCCGGAGGGCCGTGAATTGTTGCTGCGTTCGCCATTCGATTATGTGCGGCAGGCCATAGCTTACATACCCGCACGTTTCCCGGCGCCCAATGACAGGGAGTTTTGCACTCAAATGGGCGCCCAGGCCGCCGAAATCATCGAAAAGACCCGTGGGCGGACCCTTTTTCTGTTCACCAGCTACAGAAACATGTATGAGGTTCACAAACTCCTTGAGGGCAAGATTTCGTTCCCGCTCCTCGTCCAGGGGCAAAAAGCCAAACGCGCCCTTCTGCAGGAGTTCAAGGACAGGGTCGATTCGGTCCTCCTGGCCACCAGTTCCTTCTGGCAGGGAATAGATGTGCCGGGAGAGGCGCTGAGCTGCGTTATCATTGACAAATTACCGTTCGAAGTTCCGGACGACCCGGTGATTGCGGCCAGAGTGGACCGTATCGCCCGCATTGGTGGCAACGCCTTTTATGAATACCAGGTGCCCAGGGCCGCAATCCAGTTGAAGCAGGGAATAGGACGGCTGATCAGGTCTTCGAAGGACCGCGGCGTAATAGCGGTTTTCGACATTCGGATGCTGACCAAGAGTTACGGACAGGTCTTCGTTAAAAGCCTCCCGCCCTGCCGGGTCGTACATTCTCTTGATGAAATCGAGACCTTTCTGAAAAGCTCTTAATTTCGGCCGGGTTTATTTTCAGCGCAATTCAAACATAACCTGTGTCCGTCCGGAAACACCGGATCTGACCGGAGGCAGTATGCGATTCGGGCCCGAGGGTCCGGGAACAAAGGGGGAGAGGATGCGGAAAATACTTCTGGCAGTGGATGGATCTCAAACAGGGCTCGATGCGGTGTCGATCCTGGGGCGGCTGCTCAAAAACCAGGAAGATATGAAGATAGTGCTCCTTCATTGCGTTCAGCAGATTTCCACACTCCTTCCGGAGGACCTCTGCCTGGACATCGAGGAGACCAGCAGGCTCGCTTTCAAGGATCAGGAAAAGGTCGGCAAAGCCGTTCTCCGGGCGGCGGTGAGCAGGCTGACCGATGCGGGGTTCCCGGAAGCTGAGATTGAGCTTCGGATGAAACTCGACAGCTTGGACCCGGCTCTGGACATAATCGCTCAGGCGGATATCGAGAGAATCCGGACGATAGTCGTCGGCAGGCGCGGGAGGAGCCAGCTTGGGGCGCTGCTGCTCGGGAGCATTTCCGGGAAGGTGGCCCAGTATGCGAGCGACAAGATAGTATGGATCGTGGATAGTCCTGTGAACGATTCCATGAAAGTGCTGATCGCAATGGAAGGGGTCCCGGAAGTCCGGGAGCTGTCATATTACACGGCCGAGCTGTTTGGTCCCCGCCCGGGATTGAACTATACCTTCATGCACATTATGCCCCCGGTCCCACCCAAGTTCTGGGATGACGGCCACATTCTCGACTCGGCGGAGCAGAAAGACAGGAATGGCCGAATCGAAAAATGGAAGACCGGGTGGGTCGACTCGGTAAGCCGGTACATGTCGGAGGGACGCGATCTGCTGCTGGAGCGGGGAGTAGGAGAGCAGAACGTGGAAAGGCTGATACTCGAGACAAAGGAAGGCATTGCGCGGGACCTTCTCAACGAAATCGACGCGCACAGGTTCCAGATCGTGGTCATGGGTAAGAAGAGCTTCCGCGAGCGAAAGCCTTTCCTCATGGGAAGCCATGCCTCCAAGATACTGCAAAACACCAAGGGGGTCATTCTGTGCCTGGTGAGTTAGGCGGTGGGACCGCCGGCCGGCATCTCGACGCTCCGCGAGGCGGGTGGCCGCAGAGGCGTTGACTGGTTCGATCACCCATCCAAAGAAGAGTGAAGAATGAAGATCGCACATTTCTAACTTCACCTTTCAGGGTGCGCCTTTTCCCCGGGCAAGAAATCCGTATTGGAAACTGCAAGTGGAACGGGTCAGCCTCCCGCAGCAGGCAAAGATTTCTCTTTGAGAAGTGGAATGCAATGCGCTATATTTGTATAGCAACCACAGGGAGGGAAAATGATGCTTGCTATCCGGCTTCCCGCAGAAATTGAGAAGCGGCTCGGTGATCTGGCTAAAGCCACCGGTCGCACAAAGACTTTTTATGCCCGCGAGGCAATTCTTGAGTACCTTGATGACCTGGAAGATATTTACCTTGCCGAGAAGCGCCTGGAAGATATTCGAGCAGGCCGAACGCAGACCATTCCGCTCGAAACAGTGATGAAGCGTTATGGCATGGAAGGTTGAACTCGACCCTGCAACGGAGCGAGATCTGGACAGGCTTGACCCGCAAGTTACCCGCCGAATTCTAGGGTTCTTAAATGAGCGGGTTGTTCGCCTGGACAATCCCCGCAGTATCGGCAGTGCATTGCAGGGACCCAAATTTGGAGAGTTCTGGAAATACCGTGTGGGTGACTGGCGCCTGATTTGTAAAATCGAGGACGAATATTTGAGAGTATTAGTTCTTCGCATCAGGCATCGGAACACGGCATACCGATCATGAAAAGCCCGGAAGCCTCGGAAAAAGGAGTCATCCTTTGTACGGATCAGGACGCCTGCTTTGCAGGTCGGGTCCGGTCACCAATACCAGGCAACAGAACTCTGACCGTGGTATATCCGCATCGAGATTTTCCCAATGTATTCCGCTGCCCTCACCTCTGATAGGAAAAACCGATCTGAGACTGTCTACCCTGCCCCGCCGCCCGCGCATGCGGTTAACCTTTATGGACCATCTTTGGATTACTCCATAACGGCGGTTTTAGTGGGATGAGTAAACTCAAAACCCTGTTTGTGATCCTGCTTGCTGCCTGCATAACAGCAGGCTTTGCCGTGCCCTGGTGTGAGGCGGCCGCAAAGGGTAGCCCGAAAACCAAGATAACGAACCTGCGTTCTTCTGTCTTCTGTTGAAGGGAAACGAACATGTCTGATTTTTGACGCCGAAGGCGCGAGGCCAAAACAGATCGGTCCTCCGTCGGCCGATGGGATTTCCGTTTTCTTTTCGCAGATCACTGCAAAGCCCCCCGACAAAGTATTCAAATACAGCAAGATCGCGGCAAAGGAGGTCAAATTCAAGCTGGACAGCGGCTCTTTTGAAGTCATGTTCCGTGAGGACAATACCTTGGTTTCTTCCCATGTTCGACCGGGGGAAAACGGAAAATACACTCTGACTCTGGAGTTGACCCCTGGCGGGAAAACCGCCACACCCCAAGCCGCTGCCGGTAAGCCAACACCGGAGCCCACTGAGAAGTCCGTGGAAAAAGTGCCGCCGATTGAGGTAAGAAAGGTCGAGACCTCAGAGCTGTTCGCTCCCAAAGCCTCACAGCAGATCAGAAGCGCAGCCGCCAAGGCGCAGGCCTCAAAAGAAAGCGTGTCTCCGCGCGCCGCCGGGCCAGCCTCGAAGCCTCCGGCCTTTGCCGAACCCGGTGCAAAAGTGCTTGCCCTTTACGCGAGCGCAAACGAGAAGTTCGAAAACTGTTCTCGAAACCTCGTATTTTGCGCCTCGCAAATAATCGAAGCATACGATGAGGCGCTAAGAGCAGGCCCCTTGTCCTCACAAGCCCCATTGGCGATTTACAGATCGGCCCTTGCTAACTCCATGATGGGAAACTATGTAAGAGCGGACTGATCTTTACCGGGGCCCAACCGGCATAGAAGGAGAATCATGAAAGCGAAAAAGGGTTCCAGGGTGTTTTCAGTTGCGCTTTGCGCCCTTGTGACGGTTCTGGTGATAAAGCTGGCCGTTACTGTCATCGGCGCGCTGAACTCCGAGCCGGAAACGCCCGGCGCAGTTTCCGAAGCAATCGCCAAAGACGATAAGCCCAAAGCTGAGGCCGAAGAGGCGGCGCCGGTCGATACGAAGGCCAAAACCAGCCCCTGGACCTCGGCAACCGAATCCCAGAGCGCTTTTCAGCAAAAAGAGATCGAAATCCGCAAAAGAGAGGAACGGCTTAAAGAGAAAGAAGAGCGTCTGGACAAATTAGAGAAGGAAATCGAGCAGAAAGTTAAAGACTTGCTGGCGCTTCAAAAGGAAATCCAAGCCGTTCGAGTTGAGAAGCAGGAAACCCAGAATGCCAGGGTCCTGAACCTTGCCAAAATTTATGGGACAATGAAGCCAAAAGAAGCCGCAAAGCTGATGGAAAACCTTGATGATAAACTCGTTATGGGTATAATTGCCACAATGACCCCTGATGAGGCTGCAGCGATTCTTTCTCTCATGGAGGTCAAAAAGGCGGCTAAAATATCCGAAGCCCTCTCAGCCCGATAACCGGCACGCGCTTGCAACGGGAGGAACATGGCAATAACTTTTAAAGTTCCCTGCCGCTTGCTTCTTCTGCTTTTGCTTCTTGCTCCTCTAATTTCAGGCTGCCAGCAGGCAGTAGTAGCCCCGGCCTACCCGTACCCG
>OMSV01000152.1:0-3608 GCA_900290385.1 Syntrophobacter sp. SbD2
TCCGGGGCAGGCCCCGCCGGAATGACGAGTGAAAGACCTCAGTCATTAAGTTAGCGCTTATGAGGGTGGGTCCTGATTGAACTGCGTGCGACAGGATCGGTTACAGCCGGATAGCCGAGGGTAGGTGCCCGGCTTTGTTTGTCCGGCTATGAACTCCGGCTTCGGTTAGCTACTCCGCTTCATTTTCATCGGCCGGAATGCGCTTAAGCAACTTTGCTCCGATTTCCCGCAGGTCGGCATCGGGCAGGGTTTTTATCAAGGCTTGTTCTTCCGGGGTAAGCTTCCTGGCCGGGGCCTTGAGTTTTCTGCGCGCGGCGAGCCGCCTGCCTTTGATTTTTTCGAGGTTTTTGTGAGCGGGGTTTAGTACCGGCGCCGATTCAGGCAGTTCGGCGACCTTGATGACTATTTGCTCTACAATTGGCTCGGGCCGGCTGTCATTGATTTTCTCCGTCAGGATTTCTTTATACTGCTCGAGGTGGTGCTTCCAGACGGAATCGCGGGCAACGATCACAAGGACCTTGTTCTTCAACGATCTCGGGCTGGTACAGCGGGCCACCTGTTCTCCAACCAGCTCCTTCCAGTCTCCGATCGGGTTGGCTGCAAAAGCGGGATGCTGTTCAAGGAAATTTTTCAACAGCGATCCCACCTTGACGCTTGATCCCCGGTCCGAGCGTTTCATGACGGTCTCTGAACTTCCGATCGCGAAAATAGCTTGTCCTCGATCCTCCTGAGTGAGGCATTAAGGTCTCGGATCTGCTGCTGAAGCGTCTCCAGGATGAGCATGGTGTCCGTGCTTCGCACCGGCAGCTTTGAGAGCAGCCGGTCGTAGATGAACGCATCCAGATTGGAAAGATAAAGCTCTTCAAAGTACCACAGCAGGGTGGCGGCCAGTTGGAAAAAGACGGCCATGCCTACCGCCTGGATCAGGGGAAGCAGAAGGCTCAAAGCGGGCTTGATGGTATCGAGTATTTCCTTTGGGGCGGCAAAATCGGCCATAGGTTTGGCGGCTTCCAGAATTTCCTTTTGGGGCAGAAGGGCAATACCGGAAGATGCGACGTTGAATTGGGCAATGAGGAGCAGGGCGGTCTGAGCAAGTCCCAGGATGGGAAGGACCCAGTAGAGGCATCGGTAGGGCCCCCATGAACCGTATAGAATGCGCCAGTCAGCATCGACCACCCGGCGCTCTTTTTCGAACAGTTCCTCCGATGAGCCGTTTTTCTCAAAGCCGGATAGTATCAGCCGGAGCCGCATAAATGGATGCAGGACATAACTCAGGGGATTCCGCCTGATCCTGGCCGCCAAAAGCATCGAGGAGGAGAGCGATGTCTGTTCGGAAGTGCGTGGTCCACGGTCTTCGGTTTCAGACATTAACAGCTGGAGCAGATATCTCCCGGCATATTGAACCACAAGGCAGAGCAGGCGCAGTTCTAAAAAGATTATTCCCGCCCGGATGATGAAAAGAAGCAGACCGCTGACCGATTCAATGTTGTCCCTGGAATCGTCTTGCCCGGCTGAAGGTTGGGAGGGTTGTTTACTCTTGTCCGGACTGGTTGATATGCCGGTTTGCGGCCTGGCGCCCTTGTCCGGCTGGTCCTGTTTTCCCCTGGAGTGTTCGGGGCCCGGCGATGTTATGCCTATACCTTGAAGATCGGTCCAGAAATGGGCCTTGCCCAGGTCCTTAAGCTGCGGAGTTTGCCGGGGAACAGGAGTGAAACTGTCTGAGCACCAGGCGAGAAACAGGCAAATAAAGAAAAATACGAACCACCAGAGTCTATGGAACGTCTCATATCGCCTTAATCCGTAAGACATCTAATTACCTCCAGACTAATTTGCCCTCTTTTATCAGAAACAATGTGGTTTGAGCAATGAATTAGGTTGCCTTGCTCACCACAGGGTTTATCCGAGGTTCAAACGGCCCGATGTTCATCCTTTTTTCCACGGCGCAGTCGAGCATTTGGCTCAACCCGCCACGCTCTTCAGGGGAAAAACCGAAGGATTCCTTCCAGATATCCTCGTCTTCCATACACAGGTAGGTGCACAGGCCGGGGTCAGCCTGCCGGATCCTGTCAACCATGAAAGAATAGAATTCGGCCCTTATGTCTCGAAAGTAGCGCATCTTGCCGTCCAGTCCGCGAATGAACTCTCCGTAAGCAACCCGGCTCGAAGGATGGCGTGTTCTGATAATTGACTTCAGTGCGGGCATGAAGCGTAAAGCCCCCAGGCTGATCCAGACAATTCGGGCCGGGTCAACTGCGGAGAAGAGTCGATCGAGTGTCCGGGCGTAGCCGGATTGCCAGCCCGGATAGTCGATAATCGGATCGAAATGGAAAGCCAGAAAATAACCCTCGCCGGAGCAGGAGCGGGCCGCTTTGAGCCTCTGGGCGATGGTGGCTGCAAAGGGTTCCTCCCGCTTGCGAACCTCCAGCGAATTCAGAGACCATGCAATGATCGTGTGGCCTTCATGATCGAGTCCACGTAGGTTTTCAACAAAGTTGGTTTTAGTTTTCAGCTCCAGTACCGCATTGGGGGTTCGGGCAAAATATGGAACGAGCAATCGGGACAGCTCTGTAAACGGGTCCAGCAGGAGAGAATCGGTAAATTCTCCGGTCCCGATCCTGTGCAGGCTGCGTTTGTCTTGCGCAAGGACCTCCGAGAGTTCGCGGAACAAATCATCGAGGTTCCCGAACAGTCTGAGATTAGGCTGGTTCAAGTAAGCCTGAAGGATGCAATAGGAGCAGTCGAGCGAGCACTGTGCGCCAAAATGGAGAATCCTGTATCCGCAGCAATGGTAGTGGCGCGTTCCGGGACAGGATTTGAGAAACTTCCCCCGAAAATCGACCACCTCAAGAATTTCAGGATCGCGATGCGTCATATCCGAAATTGTGTCTACGATTTCAAAAGAGGCCTCCGGCAGATTTTTGCGAAGCGAGGCGACCATGGCGCTTTCCGCTGTGGCGGATTCGACGATTACCCTTTTTGGAGCCGGGATTTTCATCAACCTTGTTCCTGATGGTTCACCGCGAAGATGCCGCGCCGAATGCCCCGGCACTTATCCTGGGTACTGCCTGGCGGGTGGAAAATCACAGGGGAAGTCGCCCGAAGCCGAAGGCCTCGGGCAAACTGGCCGGCGGTCCCACCGCACCGGCGGCGTCAGTCCCGGCCCCGGCGCCCCGGCGCCCTGAAGATGATGTCCAGCCGCTCTGATTCAACGAGTGGCCGGGTTGAGTCGAAAACCTTTCGAAGCTCTTCAGGTCCCGTAAAACTCAGTTCCATTTTCCAATTGTTGCCTTCGAAAGCCACTGGAGGGATGATCCTTGCACCGGACGGCAGCCCAAGGGATTCTATCTGCCGCTGGAATCGCTTCTGCCTGGAACTGAGCCGAGGGTGGCGCAGTTCGGAAAGAAACCCTCGAAGGGCCAGCGTTTTTTGGCGGTGGTTCAGGTCTTTTGACTCCACTATTTTGCGTGCGTGGGGCGTCTCCAGGATATCAGCGCCCGCCTTTTGATCGCGCATGGCAATTTCGTTTATGTGCTCAACTATTTCCACCTGAATGCTGGCGCTGCACCTTAGCGTCTGTAAAACAGGCAAAACGGAATCCCTGCTCCTTC
>OMSV01000152.1:3617-13185 GCA_900290385.1 Syntrophobacter sp. SbD2
AAAACAGGCAAAACGGAATCCCTGCTCCTTTTGTCCCAGCCGGCCACTTCGAGCGCCGCACGCTCCGCTATAGCTCCGGAGGCTAGCAGTTCGAGGGTTTCGGGCCCCATGGCCGAAAGCAACGCCCAATTTCGCAGGACCTCCGGGCGGTTGGCAACGTTCAGGCCGGAAAGAAACAATCGAGGAATTTCTGCAGGTTGGAACAGCCTGAGCAGGGTGGATATTATTTGCGCTTTTTCCGCCAGGTTTATTTCCCGCTCGAAGATTTTCTTTTCGATCCTTCGCGTCCAAAGTTCGCGGGCATCGCAATCCTCGGTGAAAACGCGGCAAATTGCCCCCGGCGCTCCATGTTCTTTTGCCCAGCGAAGCCTTTTAAAGCCGTCAACTACAATGTGTTCGCAGCCCTTTTTACGCAGCCAGGGAGGATCGAAAATACCGAAGCGCGCAAGCGATTCCATGAGGCGGGGAGAGCCTGCAAAGTTGCTAACCTCGAAGGAGTTGTCGTTTAAGTCGATCTACATTGTCCTCAGAGGTCCCTTCCCGAAAGGCGTTTGAGAGCCTCGATGTAGCGCGCGCGAGTGTTCAGCACGACTTCCTCAGGCAGTTTAGGGGCTGGGTCCGTCTTCTTCCATCCGCTCGATTTCAAATAGTCGCGCAGAAACTGCTTGTCGAAGCTCTCCGGACTGCTGCCAGGCCGATAGCGGTCGGCCGGCCAGAAACGGCTGGAGTCCGGAGTAAGGACTTCATCGACGAGCGTGAGCTTTGTATCGACAATTCCGAACTCGAATTTTGTATCGGCAAGAATTATTCCACGCTCTCCGGCATATTGCGAGGCTTTCAAGTAAAGTGCGACCGCCGCTTCTTTAACGTGGGAGGCAAGTTCCTGCCCGATTGCTGTTCCCATCTGCTCAAAAGAAATATTTTCGTCATGCTCGCCTTTTTGCGCTTTTGTTGAAGGAGTAAATAGCGGCTCCGGCAGTTTTTGCGCTTCGATAAGCCCCCTGGGAAGGGGTATGCCGCTCACCTGGCCGCTCTTTTGATAGTCTTCCCAGCCCGATCCTGCCAGATAACCCCTGACGATGCACTCCACCGGCAGCACTAACGCTTTTTTCACCCACATAGTCCTCCCTTCGAGTTGAGAACGGTAGGGGAGGCAGACTTCGGGGAATTTGCCCGGATCTGTGCTTATCAGGTGATTGTCGATGACTTCGCCAAGGTAGCGGAGCCAGAATTCCGAAAGTTGAGTCAGAATTATCCCTTTATCGGGAATCGGGTCAGGCATGACTACATCGAAAGCTGAAATCCGGTCCGTCGCCACTATTAGCAAAGAGCCGCCAAGATCATAAATGTCTCTTACCTTGCCTCGTGACACGAGATTTAGCCCCGGGAAATTTGTTTCGATGACCGGTTTATCGATCATGTTTTCTCCTCGATAGGATAGACTTGTATAATACCTCGTATTGCGATTATTTTATATCCTCTCCAAACTACGTATGTAACACAGGAGTTGGATGTCAGAGGAATATCTCGATGCAAACCCTGCCCAAGTGTCTGTTGCTTCCGATAGACGGGACACACGAATCGCTTCGGCCTGTTGCATTCATCAGACGTCTCTATCCGCCTTCGGAACTGAACCTGATCCTGTGCTACTTCTCTCCGCCGCTTCCACCCGTTTATTGGGAAGCGGTTGGCCAGCCGCCCGAACTGCTGAGAAAAAAATGGGAAATCTTGGAAGAGCGTCAGCAGGATGAGTGCCGCATTTTCGAGCATGCGAGAGAGGTCCTTTTAAAGGAGGGTTTCTCAGAGGAATTGATACAGGAACACGTTGAGCAAAGANNGCCCGAAAAGCGCCGCAATATGCATAGTCGATGAGGACGCTTCGTTGCGGGTAGCAGACCACGCAGGCTACATGCTTTCCAGCACGGGCGCAGAAATTACGCTTCTGCACGCTGCGAAAAAACCCTCACATCCAATTTCATGCCGCCCCCCGCAAGCCCTGGAGAAGTTGGCGGGCTACGCCGATACACCTGTAAGACGAGGCAAGCTCTCATACCTTCTAAGGGCTTCCGCAATACTGGCGGATCAGGGATTCAATGAGGACCGGATTCGGATAACGCTGATTCAGGACGGGGGCGATACTGCAGGTGCAATCCTTTCCTGGTGCGTCTCTAACGGGATCGGGATAATAGGGCTTGGGCATTCTGAGCCTGAAGGGGTCTGGAGCTTTTTGAAAACTTCGGTTACCAGGAAAATCCTTGCCGATTTCAAGAACATGGCAGTATGGGTAACACAGTGATCGAATCTTACCCGCGCACACTCTTCCCCACATTTGCCTGCCCGGCTGGTTGCTTTTTCTTGGGCTTTTTCGGGCTCTTGGCGGGTTGAGCGTCGGCAGCCTGGACCGCCGACCGCTTGGCGGCCGGTTGAGGCCGTTTCTTTTTCTTCAAATCTTCGTATGCAATCAGAATCGGGCTCGCCACAAATACTGATGAGTAACTTCCGGTCACTACGCCGATCAGCATAGCAAAGCTGAAATCGTGAATCACGCTGCCGCCAAAAAGGAACAGGCACAGGATCACGAAAAACACCGTCATAGAAGTAAGGACCGTCCGGCTAAGGGTCTGGTTTATCGCCCCGTTTATCATGTCGCTGAATTTGACCTTTTTATCCTTGTTGCGGTTTTCGCGGATACGGTCGTACACTATGATCGTGTCGTTCAGCGAATAGCCGGAGAGGGTCAAGAGGGCTGCAAAGACCTCCAGGCTGAACTCCTTGTTGACAAGCGCGAAAATTCCAACAGTTATCAGAATATCGTGGACGAGCGAAAGCAGCGCCCCGAGCGCATAGGGGAGCTGTAGAATCCAGCAAAGCGCAAGGGTGACAACAAGCGCCCCTCCGATTAAAAACACCGCGTTAAGCCCGAGCGCCTCGAGCAGGTAAACTCCCACTATCAGCACCCCTCCCATTATAAGGCTGCTGGTCCATTTAAATTCAAATCGTCCGGAGATGTAGATAGCGATGAGCAGCAATGCGTAGAAGATGGCGTAGAGGGCTTTTTGCCGGAGGTCCTTGCCCACTTTCGGCCCCACCATTTCAACGCGAAGCACCTGCTGCCCTGGACCATACGTCTTGCTGAGTTCGTCTTCGATCTGGTTTGAAAGGCTCCCCAGTTCCTCGTGAATAGTGTCGGTGCGGACCAGGTATTCGCTGTCGCCCCCGGTACCTATCTGCTGAACGAAAGAGTGTGACATGATTCCCTGCAGCGCATTGCGGATTTGGTCCGGATTGGTCGGTTTGTTGAATTTGACCTGTATCAGCGTGCCCCCGGCGAAATCGACGCCCATTTTGAGCCCGCCGCGTGCGAACAAGGTGAGCAGGCCCAGAAGTATGATCGCCCCGGAGAGCATGAAAGCCTTGTAGCGCAATCCAACAAAGTCGATATTGATATCCGGTCTTATAAGTTGCATTCTCTTTCCTTATGGTTTTGAGCTAAATGCTCAGCTCTTTTACCCGCCGTTCCGTCAGAAGGTAGTCAAAAATAATCCTGGTTACGAAGATCGCGGTAAACAGGTTTGCCACCAGACCGACACTGAGCGTGACCGCAAAGCCTTTCACGGGGCCGGTCCCGAACTGGTAGAGAACCAGTGCCGCGATCAGGCTCGTGACCCATGATCGTTATGGTTGCGCGCTGGTAGCCTGTATCGACCGCCGAGCGTGGCGTTTTGCCAAGCCGCAGCTCCTCTCGTATTCGTTCGTATATCAGCACGTTTGCATCAACGGCTATCCCTATGGTCAGCGCGATACCGGCGATGCCCGGCAGCGTGAGAGTTGCCCCTACAGCAGCCATCGCAGCCAGGATGAGTATTATATTCATGGCCAGGGCCATATCTGCGATCACTCCTGAAAACCTGTAGTAAAATATCATGAACAGGATAATGCCCAATCCGCCGATGGCCGAGGCCAGGATTCCCTTCCTGATTGAATCTGCGCCCAGCGCCGGCCCGACGGTGCGTTGCTCGAGAATCTTGACGGGCGCCGGCAGCCTGCCGGTACGCAGGGCGATCGCCAGCACCTTGGCCTCATCGTCGGTGTATGATCCCTCGATGACAGCTCTCCCGCCCCCGATGCGCTCCTTTATAACGGGGTCCGAATAAACGACGCCGTCGAGAACTATTGCAAGCTTGCGCCCAACGTTTTCCCCTGTGACACGTTCGAATATCCTGGCGCCCTGCGAATCGAAATTGAGCGAGATATGTGCCTCCCCAATCGAGCGTCCCCCTATCTCAACCCTGGCATCCGTAATATACTGCCCGGTCATAGAAGTCTTTTCTTCCAGGGGCAGCTTTGTTTCCTGCGCGGTTCGGTCCGAGGGCCTCATTGGATAGAGCTTTACTCCCGGTGGGAGTTTATTCTCGCGGATTTCCTGATCCGTAACGTTTTGCGCTACCAGCTTGAATTCGAGGACCGCCGTCTTGCCGATGAGGTTAATGGCTTCCTGGGGGTTCTTTATTCCGGGGAGCTGAACCAGTATACGGTCGCCGGCCTCGGGCCTGATATCAGGCTCTCTCACCCCGAACTGGTCGATCCTGTTGCGGATAGTCTCGATGCCCTGGCCTACCGCCATGCTCCGAAGATCGTTGATCTCCTTCTGGTCCATGGTGACAAGCACCTTCGTCCCATCGGGCCTGGTCTCGGTGGAGGCGGGTTTTAGCCTTGGGAAATCAGTTTTTAAAGCCTCGTTGAACTCATTCAACTGCTCGTTCGAGGGCAGGATCACTTCGATGTCCCAGGCGCCCGTTCTGGCAACCTTGGTAAATCCTATCTTCTTCGCGCGCAGAGCATCCTTGATCTCCTCGGCAAACCTGTCCGCAGTATTTTCGACCGCCTTGTCCGCCTCAACCTCGAGCACCAGGTGGATACCACCCTGGAGATCCAGCCCCAGATGGATCTTATCCGGCAGGATATTCGACAACCCAGGCAAGGGGGTAGATATGAAAGTCGGCAAAAGGCAAACAATACCTCCAACGAGAATTACCGCAATTATAAGCGCACGAATTCCTAAGCTTTTCAATTACGCCTCCAACTAACTGGGACCGCGCTCCTAAAAACGCCATATCCGCAATCTCCGGCCAGGAACAGTACCGGCCGGCAGGATCTTTCGCGGGAATATTTCAAGGTCAGGACTCTTTAGCCGATTCTTTTTCCGAGGCGGCTTCGCCCTTCGAGACCAGCCCGCCGACCGCGCTCCGGTTGACCTTCACGCGCACCTTGTCGGCAATCTCCATGGTTATCACGTTTTCGTCAAGGCCGGTTATCCTTCCACGAAGCCCGCCGCCCGTGAAAATTGTATCGCCCTTCTGAAGGTTTGCCAGCATCTGTTTGTGCTCTTTCTGACGCTTCTGTTGCGGGCGAATCAGCAGAAAATAAAAGATCGCAAGCATGGCGACCATAAGAAACATGGGGTTGCCAACGTTAAACAATCCAGCTATCCCGCCAGCGCCGCCCGCGCCCCCCGCGTCCTGTGCGAACGCTTCGCCAGCGTATGCCAATCCAGCAAAATTCATCGGGTTCCTCCAGAATTTTAGTGTCTTGAAGCTGCTGCTTCCGTTCCGTCCAGTCAATGCCGCAAAGTGAGCCTGAAACTTAAAGGGCAAATTTAACGATATTCCTGGATGAATGTCAACCGTAACGGCATCCGCATAGCTTTTTGTTCAAAGCTGTTATATTTTCAACGCTTAAATCCACATTCAATATAGAGGGAAGCTTTGCATCGTATCGCACTGTTACTAGTGGCCCTTTGTTTTGGGGTTCTGATCGAGACTTTTTCCGCTTTAGCCGGGCCACCGTTTTGGACTGACGACCCTGAGCCCGTCGAATATAAGAATTGGGAAATTTATGTTGCATCTCTATACCAGGACAACCGGAGCGGAGTGAGCTCAACGGCGCCGCACTTCGAGGCCAACTATGGGATCGCGCCCGACTTTCAGCTTCATGTCATTGCCCCCATGGAATACGCCAAACCCGCCGGCCTGCCGTCTCACTACGGCTATGGCGATACGGAACTGGGGGTCAAGTGGCGCTTTTTTGAAAACGAAGAGGCCAAATTCATGGCCGGCATCTATCCTCTTGTCGAAATCCCGACCGGTGACCAATCAAAAAGTCTGGGCAATGGTGACCCCCAGGCATTTTTACCCCTCTGGCTTCAGAAAGCTTGGGGACAATGGCTTTCGTACGGCGGAGGCGGCTACTGGATAAATCCCGGAGAGGGGCATAAGGATTTTTGGTTTCTTGGATGGCAGGTTCAGCGTGAAATAAACAAAAATTTAAGTCTCGGGGTGGAAATTTTCTACGAAACTCCCCAAGAGACCGGATCTGAGCACACCCTGGCGTTTAACGCCGGCGCTATAATCAATATAACCGCAAATCACCACATACTTATGTCCGCCGGCACGGACATCAGCGGCCCGGCCAAGTTTCTGTCCTATATTGCCTATCAGCTCACCTTCGGGCCTGAAAAAGAAAAGGGGCCCAGCAACAGCCCATCGCAAATGATAGACTACATTTACGCCACGGATAGATACTGAGCCATGAGCCGCACGGCGCTTTTCGGACTTCCGGTGCGCCTCTATCACCCGTTTATCTTCATTTCCTGCGTTATTTCCTGTCTGATCGAGAAATACCCGGTCCAGGGGTCTTGTTGGAGACCGGCTAATCTGCGGCGGCTATTCCGGATGTTGTAGCTGTCCGATTTGAGGTCAACCGTTAGTTCATCCCATGCGACCGGCATCGATATGGGCGCCCCCTGCCTGCTCCTTGTCGAATAAGGCGCTATGCTTGTCGCCCCACGCACGTTTCTAAGATAATCGATGAAAATCTTGCCCTTGCGTTTCTCCTTGGACATGGTGCAGACATATTCTCCGGGTGCCTCCCGGACGATGCTCTCCGAGACTGCCCTGGGAAACGACTTGACCGTTTCCAATCCGGCGATTTCGGTGTAATATTCGGCAAGCGCGCGCTTGGTTACCCCGATTTCAGGGTAGAACATCCGATCGGGATTCGAGAGGGCCACACTTGATGGATTTCCTTCAGGGTCCGCCGGTTTTTTTTCGACATTGCGGGTCAAAGCTTTTTCCTCGTTTCCATCTCTGCTATGCAGGGCGGCTTAGCCTTGGCCACGGAATTTCTCCCGCCGAGACGCTATTTCCTGCATGGTTCGCCCGCTCGCCACGCTCCGGTCCATGGTTTAGACCGGCTCCNNNNCCCGAAATGGCCGCATCGTCTCGCTTCTTTATAAGCAGCCAGTTCCTGCCTCCATCTCCCCCCGCTCTTCCTTTCATCCTGGCGAGCACCCAGTTCCCTTTCAGCCTTTCGCCGTGGAGCTTGAACTTGAGGTCCCCTTTGGCGTACCCCTCGTCCGGGTCGCCCTCCGGCTCCCAGACTCCACGGTCCCAGAGCATGACCGTCCCCCCTCCATACTCTCCATCCGGGATTGTTCCCTCAAAACAACCGTATTCTATGGGATGGTCCTCCACGTGAACCGCAAGCCTATTTTCGGCCGGCTTGAGGCTCGGACCTTTAGGCACTGCCCAGCTCTTGAGCACCCCGTCAAGCTCGAGGCGAAGGTCGTAATGGAGGTGGCTTGCAGCGTGTTTCTGTATTAATAGACATTATTCGCACTGGAAGCAAAGACCCCGGGGGGATAATTCTTTCTTTTGCAGGAGAACCCGGCTGTTTTGTATAATTAGACATCTCTTTGAATTAGGACGTACATATGGATAAGCCCGGCAGCCAGTTGAGAATAGAGATCGAAAAGGCGTTGCGGCTGAACGAAAGTTTTGGTCTTGCCTGCCTGAACGACCCTGAATTGGGCCTGCTGCTCCGGAAGCTTCGGGATTTGATTCGCAAGACCGATTCGGCCATGCTCCAATCAGGGGTCGTATCGGCGTGCGGCAGGTGCGTTGCGAGTGGCAAAGGCAGTTGCTGTTTCAGGGAAATGAGTGAGAGCTGGGGTTTCATGGGGCTTTTTGTGAACCTGCTGCTCGGATCGATCCTTCCCGAAAAAACGGATTTTGCTGGAAGCTGCCATTTTGTGGGAGATAACGGGTGCAAACTCCAAGCCAGGCAATCTTTCTGCCTGAACTACTTCTGCCCGGACCTTAAGAACTCTCTTGGGGAGCAAACAATCCTCAGGATCCAACAGCAGGCCGGAGAACAAATCCTTGCAGGCTGGGAACTTGAACTCGCTCTGGCGAGGTATATGGCGGACGCAGATAAACAGGGGCAAAAAGGGAAAAACCTCGTCTCAGACAGCTCTTGTTCTCCATTCCAGCGCATCCATGACCCCGTGACAGCGGCAACTGGTTGCGACCAGATATTTGCCCGGTTTTGAACCAATCCGGGCAAGCAGTTCGCGGAGGCTCCGTCCAGGGTAGCCGCCAACTCCAGGTGCAAGCTGCCAGCTTCTGAGCACCGCGACATCGAATCCTGGCGCAAGGACTCCGCCTAAAACTTCATACAGGTTTCCGGGCCGTTGCTTTCCGGTGTGAGTGCAAATTTCCTCGGGCTCGCTGCAATAGTCGGGGCAAAGGAACGTGGCAAAGCTGGCGTAAAGAGTTCCCGACGGAACGCGAATCGGGTTGGGCAACTTTGAATCGACCTCTCCCGGGACCGGGAGCCTCTGGGCCTCTGCAACCCTGTTCAACTCGTTTATGGCCCACTCGAACCCCACGTGCACCGGCACAGCCGGGATCAGCCATAAATCATCAGGCTGTTCAATGCCGCTTATGCTTTGGATGCACTCCTCCACCTCACCCGGAATTCCCAGGCTACGGGTAATTTCATCGACTCTTGCCGCGTCGCGGTCAGTTATCGACAAGAGCGCATCCGGAAATCGGCGCCTGAGCCCTTCGGCTGCAAGCCTTCCAAACCGGCCGGCGCCGAGAACTCTTATCCGCCGGGGCGGAAAAATGTCCTGGAATAAGTTTGAAGCTAAACCGTGTGAAGACATCTTTCGCTTGTGCCGCCTGTGACATATGTTAGAATTACGAATATGAGCAGTATATTCGAAGCATTCGATAAAATCGCCGAGAAAAAAATCCGCGAAGCGATCGATAACGGCGAATTCGACGATCTGCCCGGCAAGGGCAAGCCCCTGCGGTTGGAGGACGACAGGCACGTCCCCCAGGACATCCGCCTGGCGCACAAGATCTTAAAGAACGCCGACTGTCTCCCGCCTGAGCTAGAGATCAGAAAAGAAATTTGCACCATCGAGGAATTGCTCGACGGAATCAAGGACACGAAAGAGAAGTACAAGCAGATAAAAAAGTTGAACTACCTCATTATGAAGCTCAACATGTCCCGCCGCAGTCCGTTGGACCTGGAGAAAAACCAGGTGTATTACGAAAAGCTTGTCGAAAAAATGGGGAAAAAGGACTAGACCCTTTCAGGACTGAGGACTGGGACTGCGTTGAAGAGGACTAGAGTAATGTCTTCATTTGCCTGCGTCTGCTTTCTGTCTGTGCACAGAGGAGCGCAAGCCGCCCACGATCCTAGCCACTTCCTCGGCTTG
>OMSV01000157.1 GCA_900290385.1 Syntrophobacter sp. SbD2
TTGGTTAGAGCACTGGGTTGTGGCCCCAGAGGCTGCCGGTTCAAGTCCGGTCACTCACCCTCTGGAAAAGTAAGATGGGAAGCCGATTTGCAGAAATTGCGGGTCGGCTTTTTCATGGGAGAGTGCTGACAATCGCTGTCAATAAAGATTTGCAGTTTATACTAAGGGTTAAATTCAATGACTTTGGTCTGGGTCCGATTGTTTAGTGCCGCTCTTTGCATGCTGCGGTTGCCACGGTCCGCTTGCCGGCTCCGGGAATACAAGCAGGCGGAAGCAGGCGGCGCCCGGCAAAATTCAATACCAGTCCAACCAGGGATGCCGTCGCTTTTGAGATCCATGGAGCGAGTCCGGCCTCCACTAAAAATTTGGTGAGTGGAACGTCCACGATTCCCAGCGCGCATACCACGAATAAATAAATCGCTATTTCCTTTGGCGCCGTCCATTTCGCCTTGTGCCGGAACAGCAGCAGGATACACAGCACATAATTCAGGACGGCCGCCAGGAAAAAAGCGAACAGAGCAGAGACGGCGGCGGAGTATCCAAGACTAAAGGCCCCAAGGAAAACAGCGAGGTTAATAAGAGCTGAAAAACCCCCTATGAAGAGATACGCTATGAACTGGACTGGAAGCGGCGCTTGATGCAGATTATACCGCATAATGCAGTAGATAGCTCTCAAGGCGTCCCTGGGGCCGATTTTTTTGCCTTCCTCATATGTTCGCCCGTAGTAGGAAATCCCGGCTTCGTAAATGCGAAGACGCATGTGAGCTATTTTTGCTACTATTTCAGGTTCGAAACCGAACCGGTCCTCCTGGATAGTGATCTTCTGAAGCATGTCTCTCCTGAAGAGTTTGTAGCCGGTTTCCATGTCAGTTAAATTCAAGTCCGTAAACATGTTAGAGACAAGGGTGAGGAAACGGTTTCCCAGGTAATGCCAGAAATAGAGTACCCGGTGCGCCCCCGTGGATAAGAACCGGGACCCCAGTACCACGTCGGCTTTTCCGGACATAAGAGGCCTTAAGAGTCTCTTTAGGTCCGATGGGTCGTATTCCAGGTCGGCATCCTGAACGCAGACGAAATCACCGCTGGCTTCAGCAAACCCGGTTCGTAAAGCTGCCCCTTTCCCCTGGTTTTTCTGATGCCTGAGCACAGTTACCTGTTCGGGATATTCCTCAGACAGTTCAAGCGCAATGGCATCGCTGCCGTCCGTTGAGCAGTCATCCACTATTATTATCTCCAGCGACAGCTCTGAATCCCCTATGGATAAGACTCTCTCCAGGCACTCCCGGAGAGTCTCTCGTTCGTTAAAACATGGAATAACGACACTCAGGCACGTTTTGGGGGTTTTTCCAGGTTCTCTTCCCATGATTTCCTTTCAAGGTGTGGAAGCCAAAGATTGCCTATCCGCCTCAGGCGGCCTTGCTCCGTGATTTTCTGTCCGCCTGGAAACCATGCAATCCTAGCAGGTGCCGCCGCCATTCACAAGAGCGCAAGCCCCATTGAGCGCAACCGATGACAGAGGAAATCAAGATCGGCCATGTTCCAGAAATCCTTTGTTTTCTCGAAACCAGGTTGACATAGCGATCTTTTCAGAGATAACTTGCTGCCTGTCAAGTCGATGGGATGTACTCTTTGGCTAATTGCTCGCAACCAACTGACAACAGCCTTAATGCGGATACAAAATGCGGATCGAGTCGATTACACACCTGGGGCTTCAAAGAAAGAACAACGAAGACCGGCACATGGTCAATCTCCTGGATAATGACTGCGCCCTGCTGGTTATTGCAGATGGAATGGGCGGGCATGCGGCGGGCGAAGTCGCGGCGGAACTTGCCCTGGACACCTTCGAAGGCTATAGACCCGGCGGCCCTGATATTAGCGCCGAACTCCTCAATCAAATAGACCAAGCTCAGAAAAGCATCATGGAACGCTCTCGCGCAATGTCTTCTCTTAGAGGAATGGGCACAACACTGACAGCCCTGTTCCTCACAGGCAGATCGGCCTTCTGGGCCCACGTCGGCGACACCCGGATTTATCACCTTCATAAAGGTGCGCTCATTCGGATAACGGAAGACCATACGATGGCAGGCATGCTCTTAAAGAAGGGCGAGATCACACGGGAACAGGCCCGGCTTCACCCTTACGGCAATGTTTTGACGAGGTGCGTAGGCTGCGAGCGGTATGAGCCCGATTCCGGCGCATTTAGTCTGACAGACGGCGACTATGTCCTGCTTTCTTCTGACGGACTTCATGACCTTATCTCCGATGAGCAAATCGCAGCTTTTCTATCTGAAGACATTGCCTTAAAGGAAAAACTGGACCGGATGCTTTCCGCGTGCCTGCACGCTGGGGGCAGGGACAACATAACGGCTGTCTTAGCCCAAATTTAAAACCGTTTGAAACCACCCGGCACAGGGTCCCGTGAGCAATTGATGATTAGTTCCTGTTCCCCGCTCTCAGCTCCCGGCAGCAACCCTGCCTACGGAACTGCACACTAGTGCATGCAGGGTGCAGTTGGAGCGGTTTTCAGCCAAAACCGACGGTACCGCTCCCAGCGAGTCCACTACCAGAACAGGTGTCCCGGTGGTGGCCCAGTCGAACAGCGCCATCGCCGAAAACATCGGCAGGTTGACGCAGCCGTGCGAGCAGTGACCGTTCATGATGTCTCCGGCATGGATCCAGACAGTCCCGTAGATCCTCAACGCCCATGGCATTGGCGCAGGCTCCCCGTAAGCATTGGGATAGCTCCTGGACACGTGGTTCAGGTCCTTTTCCTCTACGGTATAAAGCCCCGCTGCCGTCGTGCTGGTAGCCTTCCCGACACAGATATATGTGTCCCCCACCAGCTTGCCTCTTTCGTACCAGCCTATGTAGGGCACATCTTTGACAATCAAAATGAATTTGGGCAAATCGGCCACATCGGAGATGTATTTATCGAGCGGCGTCCAGCTTTTGAGCGCAGTGAAATCGTTTGGCACTCTTATTGGTTTTCCATCCCTGATGTCCTGCGCTATGTAGTCGAAATCCCGGGCGTTTAACTTGGCAAGTAATCTTCGGCTGGCGCTGGGGCTCAGGTCCATGTCCCTTTGAGATATCACCTCGAGTTCTTGGTCATTTATCACCCGCTGTGTCCAGGTCATATTCGACTTTCGACTTGAGCTATTCCCATCAGCGTCGTTTGCCGCTCCAAGTCCCGGCCAAGTGACAGTATATAAGAACGATGACACAATCATCAGCACATAAAATATCCTCGCATTCATGTTTGCTCCTCCTTTGAGAGTACGGTTTCGTACTCTGCAATTAAACTGCTTAAACCAAGCTAAGACTTCCTGATCCGCAGTCAATTAATACCGAATTGCGTTGAAGAAAGTATCAAGTGATAGTTGGCGGAGCCTTGAATTCTTTACACCCTCAACACCCCCTCTGCTTGGCGGGACCTCGATATCTATGTGGCGTTGCGGCGGGGGCTGTGCCGCCGCCGAAGGTTTGAGTGGCGAATGTGGCCGGCAGCCCTGCTGCCATTAACGCGATGTGTCCCGGGTCTCCAAACCGTAGTATTTGCGATAGAGTATCCGTTCATCGCGTCCGAGCGCCCCGAGGAGAAAGATTGAATGGTTAAGGAGCGAAGCTTTGAGAATCCCCTTGCGCAAGTATCTGTCAGAGGAAGAATAGACCGGAACCGGGAGGATTGAAATCGAGCCCCTGCCCTGCCCTGTTTTTCGAAATTTGCCTGCCAGGTCCACATCTTCCATCAGGTAGCTGCGCCCGAAACCGCCGACCCTTTCAAACGCCTCTCTTCTGCAAAAAAGGCCCTGATCGCCGTATGGAAGCTTAAACAAGGCAGTTCTTAGATTGGCCCATGCGGCGATCAGCCCAAGCGCCCGGTTCGACGGTAAAAAGCGCAGCTTGAAGCAGCCGAGCGCCGTGGGGTAATCCCGGCAGGCCCTGCGGATCAGATAGGGAAATTCCGGAGGGGGGATCGAATCATCGTGTAAGAAAAATAGGATGGTTCCCCTGGAAAGAATCGCTCCGGCGTTTTGCTGCAAACCGCGTCCCTTCCTGGTGCTCACGACCGTAAGAGATGGCGATATCCGCTGCAGGGCGACTTTATCAAACGCGCCCCCCTGCACGACAACAATTTCGTCTCCCGGCCAGAGCGAACTCTCCAGGTAGAGCAGCAGAGGCGAGAGTTTGTGTGCTTCGGATAAACTGGGAATGATTATCGACACGGAGCCGGCGAACAGGAAATCACTGCCCATCCCGTCCAAATCCCTCTTGCAGTCGACATCGTGTCTTTTGGCAGCCAGGTGAATGTGAAACCCGTCAGCTTCAAGCTCTCGTGCAGTTCTGGAAAAGACTTCGCCGGTTCCCCACGTGCCAAAATGCAAAGGAGCGCCAATCGGACGATCGGTCCCGATAAGATAAAAACCGCCGTCAGCCGCCGGACCCAGCACAGCGGCTTTTTCTCCAATATTGCGAAACGCCCCCTCTATATCCTTCGCTTCGATGTCCGACAGATCGGTCCCGATGAGAACAGTCTTATTGGCGCCGGTTGCGAATGCGGCCTGAAGCGCGTTCGCCATTCGCTCACCGAGGTGTTCTCCCTGCTGAGGACAGAACTCCCACGGACCGCGGAATTTGTTTTTTAATTTCTCAACAGGGTCCTGCGGCGTGTAAAAGAGAACCACTCGAGCTTCAGACGCCCTGCGCTTGAAATCGCCGGCTACGCCCAACGTCCTCCTGATGAGCTTCTCATAAACTTCGGCGGCCCTTTCAGACCCGATCTCCTCCGACAGCCGTCTTTTCACCTTGCCGGCTTCAGGATATCTCAAAAAGATCAAGAGAGCGTTGTGCGGCGATTTCATACCTACCCTAGAGACTCCAAGAACGCGATTAACTTGATTCAATTCCGAAACGAGCTACAACGACCTTACACAACAATTCCAGTGCCCTTCGGTCCAAGCCATTAGCTTAAATGCGACAATATTGTAAGCGTTCACCACGAGCACGAAGAGCATGAAAATGTCGGAAGGCTCAGGGACAGCATCAGGAGCTTTGTCTCCAGGTCAGCGTCCTAGGGGCAGTCTCTCTATAGTCCCTTCGTGCTCTTCTGAATAGGGGTTAGTCGTCACTTCTGTGGTGGGGCGTGTAAATCAATGGCTGTTTTTTACCACGAAGAGCACGAAAGACACGAAGCCTGCTCCTGACCCCGATCATGGGATGACACCGCCGCTCTAATGTCCGGAGGCTGCAAGGCGCTATCCGGCGCTTTGCGCCCAAATCAGCACCCAGAGCAAGCACAGCAGAACCTTCGTGCTCTTCGCGTTCTTCGTGGTGAACGGGTACAAAATATTATAGCAGTGGTGATTCGTTTTTGCCAAACGGCAACCAGAGCGAAAGACCAAATTACTTAATTGTCCTTTAATTGTCCTTATAATGCTTGACCAGCCATTAGGTATGACATATTATCATACCGGAGGTACACAATGGCTTCAGCAAAGATAGCAATCACAATGGATGAGCGTACACTGAATCGGCTTGATCGGCTGGTTAAAGATCGGGTGTTCCCCAATCGAAGTAGAGCCATTCAGGATGCAGTAGAAGAAAAACTGGAGAAACTCGAACGAACCCGCCTTGCCCGGGAGTGTGCACAGCTTGACCCCATCATGGAAAAAGCCATGGCCGAGGAGGGTATGGGTGAGGAGTTGGAACTGTGGCGAATATTGAGGGGAGAGATTCGCTGGGCCAACCTGAACCCAGTGGAGGGCAAGGAACAAGCAGACCTGCGCCCTGTGTTAATTCTCAGCCAGGATGTTTTCAATGAACGCTCAGGAACAGTGATCGCCATGGCCATCTCCAGTCAGTCTCAGCGTGCCGGATTCCCTTTGACTCTTGAACTCGACCACAATGATCTTCCTAAACGCTCATGGGTGAAAATCAGCCAAATTCGCACACTCTCGATAGAGCGAATCGGCAGAAAGATCGGCAGAGTTTTGCCGGAAGAATTGGCCCAAATTATTGAAGGCTTAAACGAGATCGTCGGAGGATAAGTGAACAGTGAAGAGTGAACTGTGAAGAGTGAACAGCAAAAAACAACTCCTCTTTGTTATATCGCTTCGCGAGGAGCATGGAGAATTCAAATCCCTGAATCCCTCGATTACTAAATCCCTTAAGGCCTCAATTCGTTTTGTGGATTACGAGGACTATCATTGAGGTGTGAAATGCGAATGTACGATCCCCCCACCCTGGAGAAATCATAAAGAAGTTGTGCCTTGAGCCACTCGGTCTATCGGTAACCGAAGCAGCCAAAGCCCGGGGCGTGAGCCGTAAGACGTTATCGAGCATTCTCAATGGCCATTCAGGGATAAGCCCTGAGATGGCCATAAGGCTCTCCATTGCTTTTGACACCACCCCCGAGAGTTGGCTGAACCAGCAAGTACAGTACGATCTCCGGCAGGCGGAACAGCGCATGGGTGAATTGCGAGTCAGACGGCTATCCGCAGCTTAACAGACGGAAGGTGGAGGACGGAAGACGGAGGACGGAAGACGGAGGACGGAAGAGGGAGGACGGAAGAGGGAAGACGGAAGATGGAAGACGGAAGAGGGAAGACGGAAGATGGAAGACGGAAGAGTGACGTGGATTTCACCGCGGAGAACGCCCTACGCGGGCCCAGGACAAGCTGAGAGCGCGGAGCGCGGAGTGAAAAGTGTGATCACTTTATTCATTTTTCAAAGAGCCGGAGAATGCCTACGCAACCAATTGATTTAATTACCAGATGAAGCTCTGCCCTGAAAATACAGGCGAAATGCAGGGCTGATCCAGCAACCTATTGATTTCATTGCTATATAAATTTTGCTTGCTGTCAATAACAGGGATAGACACGGACAAAAACCTCAATTTTTCAATTCCCGAATTCCCGCGACCCCCAATAGCTTGCAGTTCGTTTTGCGGCGATATTGTATCATGGACAGATTTGGCCTTGCAAAACGTCGACCAGAAGCGGTAACCAGAAGCGGC
>OMSV01000015.1 GCA_900290385.1 Syntrophobacter sp. SbD2
GTCAAGCATCCGAGCCAGCCAGTAGAGGGCCGCGTCCGGATCGCTTCCCCTGACGCTTTTATGGAGGGCGGAAATGAGGTTGAAGTGTTCTTCGCCCGCTTTGTCATAATGCACGGACTTGCGCAGCAGAGCTTGCTTTGCGGCTTCAAGATCCACGGTACGTATGCCTTCGGAATCGGGCGCAGTAGTCAGGACACCAATTTCCAAGGCGTTCAAAATAACTCGGGCATCCCCTCCGGAGGCCGCAAGCAAATAATCTTGCGCTTCCCCGGCAAGGCGCGCCGGGAACTTTCCCAATCCCCTGTCCGCATCACATAGAGCACGGTCGATTATTTGTTTCAGATCGGCCTCATCGAGCGGTTCCAAAACGGCAACCTGAGCCCGCGACAGCAGCGGACGTATAATTTCGAACGATGGATTTTCCGTGGTGGCCCCGAGCAGAAGCACCGTTCCATTTTCAACATGGGGCAGAAGGGTATCCTGCTGTGCCTTGTTCAGCCTGTGGATTTCGTCCATGAGCAGCCATGTTCTCATTTTCCTTTTGGCGAGAACTTCTTTGGCCTCCTGAACGGCGGCCCGTATTTCTTTGGACCCCGCCATGACCGCAGACAAATACACAAGGTGACTTTCAGTATGCGTTGCTATAATTTTGGCTAAAGTCGTCTTGCCGCAACCCGGAGGCCCCCAAAGGATAAGGGAGTGGAATCGCCCGTTGCGCAGAATTCTGTCGAGTATCTTTCCCGGCCCGAGCAGGTGCGACTGCCCGATGAACTCACCAAGGTTGCGGGGGCGCATCCGCTCGGCCAGAGGAGCCTGTCCCCCGGGTTCATCAGCGGAACGATTTTCGAACATGTTTAACTGGTCCATCAGCTTCTGGTTTTGCCAGGTCAATTTCACGCCCTTCGCCGTCCTTTGAGCGAAAAACCGCACATTTGCCGTCGAAAATGGAATTTTTAAAGGATAAACCTAATTCTAATGAAAGTGTACGAATATTCCAGCTTTTTGATGATGAGCAAGGCTGTCTTGTTGTAAGCGAGGCCCTAAATGCGGTCTGTACCGGTTGCACTTTCCTCTGCGTTCGGGATGGGACCCAAAACGATGTACCATCTAAATCGGCTTGTGCTACTCGCCCAGGTAGGCTTTTCGCGCCCAGGTAGGCTTTTCGAACCCTTTCATCTTTCAGCAATTCCCCGCCCGGGCCTTCGAGAACTACTGCACCGGTTTCGAGTACATATCCGTAATGCGCTATGCTGAGGGCGGCCACCGCGTTCTGCTCGATCAGAAGGATGGTCGCCCCCTCAGAGTTGATCTGCTGAATAGCACTGAAGACTTCTTTCACCATGAGGGGTGCAAGCCCCAACGACGGTTCGTCCAGCAGAATCAGCTTCGGTCTGCTCATGAGCGCACGGCCAAACGCCAGCATTTGTTGCTCACCGCCGCTGAGCGTGCCTGCCATCTGCGTGCGCCTCTCTGAAAGCCTTGGAAAAATCGAAAGCACCCATTGGAGTGCACTGATAAATTCGGCGGAAGTTTGGTTGTAAGCGCCCATCTCAAGGTTTTCCGTAACGGTGAGGTTTCCAAATATCCGCCTTCCTTCAGGACTGACCGCAATACCCAGTTGAATGATACTGTGAGTACTGAGCCGCGTTAATTCAGTTCCCAGAAAATAGACCGCGCCGGAGCGCGGCCTGACAAGACCTACAGTTACTTTGAAAGCTGTCGTTTTGCCCGCGCCGTTGGAGCCGATCAAGGAGACTATCCGCCCCTGGCCGACCGTGAAGCTGACCCCTTTTAGCGCGTGTATGCCTCCGTAATATACATGGAGGTCCTCAGCCCTGAGCATGAGATACTCCTCCGAGGTAAGCCGAGATGACCTCCGGGTCGCTCCTGATTTCATCAGGCGTACCTTCGGCGATCGGCTGGCCGTAGTTGATGACCTTTATTCGCTCGCAAATGTTCATGACGAACTTCATGTCGTGCTCGATCAAGAAAATCGTAATCCCGTATTTTTCCCGTATCCGGCGAATGAAGGCGGCAAGCTCCATTTTTTCCATCGGATTCATCCCGGCAGCCGGTTCGTCCAGTAAGAGCAGTCCCGGTTGGGTGGCAAGCGCGCGGGCAATTTCGAGCTTCCGCTGAAGCCCGTAAGGAAGGTTTTGAGCCTTTTCAAAAGCAAGGGGAGCAAGGCCTGCCTGTTCAAGGTATCTCAGTGAATGCTCCCGGATTCTTCTTTCTTCCCTGCCGTGTTTGGGCAGGCCGAGCATCGCGCTCAAAAAGGACGACTCGATCGAATAATGGCTGGACACCATAACATTTTCGAGCACGCTCATATCGGCGAAAAGCTTTATATTCTGGAAAGTGCGAGCAATGCCCCTGGCGGTTATCTGGTGAGAGGCAAGCCGTGTGATATTTTCCCCGTTCCAGGTTATATCGCCTGCAGTGGGCCTCAGCATGCCGGTTATCATGTTGAAAACCGTAGTTTTACCGGCGCCGTTAGGACCTATCAGACCCGTGAGATCGCCCCGCTCAAGCGAGATGGAGAAATCGCTAACGGCCCGGAGCCCTCCGAACTCTCTTGTTACATGGCGCATCTGGAAAAACGAGCTCATGGCGGTGTTTGAGTCCTCCTCCATGCGGCCCACTTCGATTCCAGAAAATTCCAACTGAGTTCACTGCGCCCCATGATTCCCTTTCTGGCGAACAGAATAACCAGCATCAAAATCAAGCTGAAGATAACCATCCGCATTCCTGGAATCCCCGGAATCGTGAAGCGGCCGATCTCCATGGGCTGTTCCACTATTCTTAGCGCCTCGCCCCCCCAGGCGAAAAGCACGGCCCCGATGATTGCTCCGGTCGTGCTCCCAAGACCTCCAACGACTATCATAATTAGCAGGTTGAAGGTCAGCAGGAAAGTAAACAGGCCTGGCGAAATCGTCGTTATCAGGTGAGCCAGCAACCCCCCGGCGATCCCCGAAAAAAAGGCGCTTATCAGGAAGGCAAGCATAAGGCGCCGAAACGGATCGACTCCCATCGCCCTTGCAGCCGCCTCGTCCTCCCGGATCGCCTTCATCGCCAAGCCGTAATTGCTGTTGATCAACCGCTGAATGACTACCACCGTCAGGATTGCCACACCCCACGACCACCAGAGGTTTGTATGCGGATAGAGGCCTTTGAGTCCAAGCGGCCCGTTAGTGACGCTTTGGCCGGCATTGCACAGTACCCGGATGACCTCCCCAAAGCCCAGGGTTACGATCGCCAGATAATCACCCCGCACGCGCAGAACCGGAAAGCTGATTAGAAAGGCGAAACAAGCGGCCACAACTCCTGCGGCGGCGAGCGATACGCCAAATGGTACCTGGATCACGTTTATCGGCCAGATCACACGCTCAATAATGAAATTGAGCTCCTTTTCCGCCGGGGTCATCGACAGCAACGCTGAAGTGTAGGCGCCTATCGCTATGAAACCGTTTGGGCCCAGATGAAGAAGGCCGCAGACACCATTTATAAGGTTGTAGCTGACCGCCAGGGTAATGAAAATGGCGATGTTATTGAGTATTCTGACCTGATAGCCGGAACCGTAGCGGTTGAATAGAAAAAGAACGCCGAACAGCAGAACGAGCGAGATGACATTAAGCCGGAATTTGAGTTTTTTGTTCATGACCCCAATACCGCATTACTGAATTACAGGCTCACCCATAATCCCCGGCGGTCTGAAAAGCAGCACCACTATAAGAAGCAAAAAAGCGAACGCATCCCGGTACTCGGCCAGGTTGGGCAAAAGGGCCACGATCAGAATTTCGCAAAGTCCAAGAAGAAAACCACCTATAACGGCGCCGACGATGTTTCCGATACCTCCAATAACCGCAGCAATGAAAGCTTTCACACCGGGTATGACCCCCATGAACGGATTTATCTGCGGGTATTTCATAGCCCACATTATCCCGCTCGCTGCCGCCAGGCACGACCCGAGGAGGAAAGTAAGGGCAATGATCCTGTCCAGGTTGATTCCCATGAGCCGGGTAGCCTCGAAATCCCGCGAAGCTGCGCGCATCGCCTTGCCGGCCCTGGTCCTGAAGACGATATAAAGCAGTCCCAGAACCAGAAGCACTGTTATGATCGGGCAGTAAATAGTGAGCACCAGGATGTGAATGTCTCCGGCCTTGATCACGTAGCCGAAACAATCAGGCCTGGGAAAGGGCTTCGGAACGCCCCCAACAAGCACAAGGGCAAGATTTTCCATCAGGAAAGAGGCCCCGATCGCCGAGATCAACAATGAAACGCGCGGCGCCTGCCTCAAAGGCCTGTAGGCTGCACGATCCAGCAGAATACCCATTGCTCCGGTTGCGATGACTGCTAGTGGAAAACTAACAAACCAGGGAAGTGAGAAAAGCAAAACTCCATAAATGGCGGCATAGGCTGCAACCATCAACAGATCGCCGTGAGCGAAGTTGATGAGCCTCAGAATTCCGTAAACCATCGTATATCCGATGGCGATCAGGGCATAGAGACTCCCCAGCGAGACGCCGTTTATGAGTTGTTGCATGAAAAGCGTGAGGCTCATTTCGGGCCGCCTTCCGTCTAGAGGTTGGAAGCAAATGATTCACATAATGAATCGGGATCTGAAATGAGCCTTTAATACACCTCAGCCGCCCTTGGCGCAAGCTTGCCTGATGCGTGCAACCAACTCCGAAAGATCGCAGGGCTTGACCAGGTAATCGAACGCCCCGTATTCCATTCCCTCGCGGGCCGCTGTTTCAGACCCATGCCCTGTGAGTATGATAACCGGCATTTGGGGTTCCATTGCCTTAAATACTTTCAAAACCTCAATGCCGTCCATATCTTCCATCTTCAAGTCAAGGACAGCTAGATCAAAAGATTCATTGCGCAAAATGCGAATCGCCTCGCTTCCGGAGAGGGCGGTTTTCACCAGGAAATTGCGCTTCGAGAGCCTTTTTGCCAGGACTGAAACGTAGCCCTCCTCGTCATCGACGAGCAGAATTTTCGTCCCCTTTCTTTGGTCTTGTTCAGAGTTAATGGGGTCTCCGTGAGACATCTAATATCACCCATGCTTCATAGCGTTGGAAATCACCGTTCAGCTCATCTTGGAACTATTTGCAAACAGTGCATCATGAGGTCTGTGCGTGAATGGGAATGTTCACGTGGAAAGTCGTCCCGAGCCCAACCGAACTGTCCACGGTGAGATTTCCTCCGAGTTTTTTAATGATTCCATAGCATATCGACAGTCCCAACCCGGTGCCTTTTCCGACGGGCTTCGTGGTAAAAAAGGGATCGAATATGCGCGCCATAACACTCTTGGAGATGCCGTGCCCAGTGTCGGCAATGTCCACTACCACGTTGTCGCCTTCCACCCTGCTCCGTATTTCGAGCAATCCGCCTCCGGAACCAATGGCGTCAATCGCATTATTGATAAGATTCATGAAAACCTGCTGCAATTCAGTAGGGGAGGCCGAAATTAGCGGCAGGTACTCATCTAATTCGGTTTGAACTCTTATGTTGTTGAACTTTGAGCGCTCCTTGCAAATACTCAATATTTCTTCAATTGTATCGTTGACTTGAATTTCGTGCTGGGCGGGGTCCGTTTTGCGGGCAAAACTAAGCAGTTTATGAGTTATCTCTTTACACCGCAGTCCCTGAAGGCTTACCTGCTTGAGGGAGCGCCTGAACTCATCGACGTTTTGGCTCTGCTGGAGATCTTCCTCCTCAAGCAGGTCTTCCATCCACCCGGCTTCCTCGACCATAATGGCGACCGGATTGTTTATCTCGTGAGCTATCCCCGCAGCAAGCTCGCCGATTGAGGCAAGCTTTCCCGCTTCTATCACCTGCTCGTTCATCATTTCCTTTTCCAGGTCGGCCTTTTCGATGTGCCCAACCATCTTTTGCGAGATGAAACGGGCAACCAGCACAATTCCCAGGCAGCCGAAGATAAAGATAGCCAGAGCAATAACCCTTGCACGATTGACCTCAGAGAACGCGTCATCCTGGTCCTGCTGGTAAGCCAGCGTCCACTCGCCTGCCTTCAGCGGCATGAGAATGAAAATGATGTTTCTGTCCCGGCTCTTAACTATTCCCGATACGGCATTACTGCCCGATGAGGACGTAATAACCTCCTCGCTAAGGGGGGCAACAGGTTCGGCGCCCGCCTTCCCTGCCATCCCGGCCCATGAAGTCCTGCTGAGCAGGCTCGCCAGGTTGGCCGTCAGTTCAGTGCCGGGGCGCGTCTGAAGCTCTCCGGCACTGTTCACTATGAACGCTGACCCCGTTTTACCGATATGAATTTGTTCAACCAGCGAGTTGAAGGCTACGAAATCTATAGTCGCCCGCAAGAGCCATTCGGTGTCTCCGTGTCTCTTTTTTACAGAAATGATAAAGTGAGGCATACGGCGAAGACCCAGGAAAACGTCGGTCATGTAATAATCTCTTTTTATGGCTTCCCGAAACCATTGTGCCTTGGAGTAGTCGGCGTTTAGGAGCTTGAGGCTCCCAGCGTATGAAATCTGCACACCCGCCGAGTTTACTACCCCTAAATCGACAAAAACACCCGAATAGGCATTTTGAAGAATAACCAACTTATTTTGGAGAAAGGTTTCGTCAGTCAATTCATCGTATGTGTAAGAATCTGAGAGGACCTTTATGTAGGAAAGCTTTTCATCGAGAAACGAATTTATGATCTGCTGATGTTTTTCCACCAGTTCGTGGAGATGCTCCATGACCTTTTCCCGATAAGAGGTCTCAAAATAGTAGCCGATGAGACCTGCTATCAGGATGAGCGGTGTAAAGGAGACCACGATCACAATCAGGGTCATGTTCCTGGTCAGAGATGTGTAATAATGCTTTTCCATCATACCGGATTTCAGGCGGATTCGTATGTTCAGTCCTCGGAATTCGCTAAACGGACCTGCCGGCCAGCAGATTCTCGGCCCTCTTCACGGCTTCGAGAACATCGCCGATGTCCGCAGGTTTCCTCAGGTAAGCGAACGCACCAAGATTGCGGCCATAGGCCTCATCCATTTCGGACCCATGGCCCGAAAGCATTATCACTTCGACCTCGGGATGACTTTTTTTCACACGGCGCAAGACCTCCAAGCCATCCATTCCCGGCATTCTGAGATCGAGCACCATGATGTTTACGGCGCCCTGGTCAACAATTCGCAGCGCCTGCTCACCACTGTAAGCTATATGAGCGGTGAACCCTCTCAACTGAAGCCGTTCCGCAAAAGCCTCAGCAAATTCCACTTCGTCGTCAACGATAAGAATCTCGAGTCCCATTCGGATCAAACCTTTTCAGATAGAAATCTCAAGGCCCAGGAATTTAATCGGGCCGGTTCGAAAAATCATTCCGACGGGGCAGTCCCTTCAGGGATTTGCCCGCCGGGAAAAAAGATTACGAAGCCTGCATCAGAGGCCTGCCACCTATAAAGCATACCCAAACTGGAAGCCAGCTCCTCGAACTCCTGCCATTCGCCGAATTTGGCAACAGCTTCTTTTACAACTTTTTCACAAGATTCGCCCCCGAAATAAAAATCCAGACATGGAGAACCGAGATCGTCCCTTGCAAGCATCAAAATAGAGCCACTGCCGCTCATAGATCCTATAAAGGACTCGATTGCCATGGTCAAAGCCATCTGGGTCCTAAACGCGTTGGTAAAAAGCATTATGGGGTGATCGCAGACCTGCCCCTTGAGTTCCACATTCCGGAGTGCGGCAAGTCTTTGAGCCAGCGAAACCGTCTGAGTCATGACTAAATTCAGGTCAATGTCGGTGCAGGCGTGGTCCATGCTGTGAGCGAAGCGATTGAACCTGGAAGTGATTTCGACCCCTCTTCGCACCTGTTCTTCGATCTTTTGCACCGAGCGCTGGAACTTCTCCCGGTACGGAAACGGGGACTCCCTCATCATCACAAGGAAGTCGGCCATCAGCCCATTTGTTTCGTTAATTACGGCCAGAACGTTTCTCAGCTCGTGAGTCACACTGGCGGCTATTTTACCGAAAAAAGCAACCTCGTTTGCTTTCACCGCAGTTCCCTTGCGTGTTTTGCCAAAAGCGGCGCCAGTTCAGTCAACTTTGCCCTTCACCTTTGATTGTCTTACCTTTCGATGTGCCTCCTGCATTGCCTGAGTGAGTTTTTCGATATCAACAGGCTTTTCCATGTAGGCGCATGCCCCAAGCTCCGCACAAAACTTGGCTATATCCTCGGAACCATGACCCGTAAGCACAATCACCTCGACGTTCGGATGCTTTTCTTTGACACGGCGCAAAACTTCCAGACCGTCCATACCCGGCATCTTTAGATCCAGGACCATTACCTCGGGCTCATCCTCTTCGAGAATCGAGAGGGCTTCCTCTCCACTGTAAACCGCAGCCGAAGAGTAATCCCGCATCTGAAGCCGTTCCGACAGTGCCTCGACAAAGTCTCTTTCGTCATCGACCAGCAGCACCTTGGACGGCAGGGGAAGATCGAAGTCGAACTTGCGGTAGACATCCGTCTGGTAGTATCCCGGCCCCACTTTGGCCTCTGAGCCTTTCACGCCCGGAATAGCCGATGCAAGCCTTTTGAGCTCTGCTTCAAGTGAAGCAAGCAGCATCACGTGCTTGTTGATTTCCATGACAACTATGCCGTCCCTTGCTGAAACCGAAACATCATGACCTTCCATGGCCAGCTTGAGATTCACCTCAGAAGCGAGCGCAAAATCCGACACAGCCTTCAGAGAGTCCTGAGATACCGTCAGAACGCTGCTCTTAAGATTGTCGCATACAAGGCGGACCGCTTCGTCGTGAGTGATTTTATTCATCGGGATAACAATATCATAGAGCCCGGCGGCCCAAGGGTCTTTTTGCCCGTACAGATGTTCAACCAAGAGAACAAGGGACTCGTCATCCTTGTGGATCTTCTTGAGCGCATCCTTAACCGAAATATTCTCCAGGCGGCAAGCCAGGTTGGAACGATATCCGCTGTCCGCTATCACGCACACGTTGAGCACGTGAGATATTCTCCTGGGGACCATCAGACTGCTGAGCCCGAAAAGGAGCAGATCATCGCCCTTCAGAGAATCGGCAACGAGCTGCCTCAGGCAGGCCAGACTGCGCTCCTTTTCATGCGTAAACTTATTGAAAATGGAACTTTTCCCTCTGAGCGCATTCCAGATTTTGCTCTCTTCAATATTGAACCGCTTGCTCGTCGCAGCCACCAGAGACGCGTCGTCAAGACGCATGTAACCCGTTTTCTCTATAACGCTGCGTACGACGTCTTCAGCTCCGCAATAAGAACCACAAAAAACATTGACAACCGGCATGATTGACTATTCCTTCTTGGCGAGTTGTGGCGCGTCATCTACAAAACAGACCGAGACGAGCGGACAGCTTTCCCGGCACTGCGTGTGGCTGCTGGAGTGTATTGCATCAACGGCATGGGAGATCGTCGAATAAATATTGTCTTCCTGGATTTTTGCCAGCAGATGTGTGCGTTCCATAACTCCAAGCACTTTTTCGTTCAGCCCGGCAAAGGATATCCCGTAGCCGGCGCTTCGCACCCGATCCNNAGCGAGTGAGAGAGTTTCCTCCCCCGAGGCGTCCATATCGTTTATACCGTTGGAGACAATGAGAATGTGTTTCAGTTCCGGCATTGCACGAATACGCTCCGTAACCTTTTCTTCCAGATAGCCGGCATTGGCATAAAACAGTGCTCCGTCAAAACGGATCATTGCAATATGCCTGCACTCTTTGAGTCCGTGATCGCGGGCGCTCTGAAAAGAACTGTCCTCATACATCGAAAGTGTGGCCACCTTCGGACGCATGCTCTTGTATAGAAACATCCCGAGTGAGAGCAGAACGCCGAAAATTATTCCCTTGTCAAGATGCGGGGCTGTAATGAGGGTTGCCAGAAAGGTTAAGATCGAGAACAGCCCGTCGTACCATTGGGCCTTCCAGGCATGAATGAAGCCCGAGACATTTATCAGGCCGACGACCGCCATCATGATAACTGCGGCAAGCACGCACTGGGGCAGGTAGTAGAGAAGCGGGGTAAAAAAAAGAAGCACTATGGCAACTGTAATGCTGGTTACAACGCTTGATAAGCCGGTTACCGCACCCGCCTGGATATTTACGGCAGATCGGGAGAAAGAGCCCGATACCGGAAAACTTCTTGTGAAAGCCCCCATAATGTTGGCAATACCCTGACCGATGAGTTCCTGATTGGGGTCGAGCCTCTGCCCCGTTTTAGCGGCCATCGCCTTGGCAATCGAAATTGCTTCCATGAATCCGAGAAGAGATATGATAGCCGCTATCGGCAGCAACTTGAGCAGCATATTCAAATCCATCCTGGGAAGCCCGAAACTTGGCAACCCACGGGGAATGCTTCCGACAACGCTTCCCCCGCCCATCATTACGACAGACTTCTCATCGACCGAAGAGTTGCCGATCTTTACCCTCCATGCCGAACCGTCTCCCTTCAGGTCTTCATCAAGTTTTCCGGATGGAACGTAAAGCTTTTTACCATCAGGGGCAGTAGCGGCAGTAAAGAGATAATATCTAATCGCCGAGCGCCTTCGAGCCATCGTCTCCTTGAGCTCAGAGAGTCTTAAATCCGCCAGGTCGCATTCATGCTTTACCTCCATAGCTTCCCTGGAGTGCCTGCCGTATTGTTCTTCAGCGCTTGTGAGACGGGGAGTGAGTTCGGCCCGGGTTTTCGCCAGCTCCACCGACTCCTTTGCGGCTGCGTTGAACCTGCCGATCAGTTCCCGGCAGTCATTTGAAGCGATCGTATCAAGAGGGACCCGGACGTTGTTTTCATATCCAGTTGCCCAGGAAATCACAGTGGTAACGGCTACGGCGACAAGCACGTATGGAATGCGCCTGTTGATCCGCCTCAGCCCGTACATTATAAGAAAAGCAGCTATCCCCAGCGCCAGGGTCGGCCAGTGTGTATAGCGCAGCGCCGCTTTGATGACCAGGTATACGGTCTCATAGTGATGCTCAGCGTCCTCCACGTAGACGTTGAACATCTTCGATAGCTGAGAAGTGGCAATGATGATTGCACCTGCGTTGGTGAATCCGTTTACCACCGGATGCGAAAGGAAATTCACGACCAGTCCCAGCCTCAGAATTCCCAGGGCAAGCTGGAAAACTCCTACAATTAGCGCGAGCAGGACGGCATAGGTTATAAAACCCGAGCTTCCTGCAGTGGCATAGGGTGACAGGGCCGCTGAAGTCATGAGCGATACGATCGCCACGGGACCCGTTGCAAGCTGCCGGCTCGATCCGTACAGAGCGGCAAGCACAGGAGGAAGAAAGGAGGCGTAGAGTCCATATTGGACAGGCATTCCAGCGAGTTGCGCATAGGCCATCGATTGTGGAATCAATACGAGTGCCACGGTCAAACCTGAAACGATGTCGAGTTTGAACGAGGAGAGACTTGAATTCTTCAGCCACTCAACAAATGGAAAAACCTTACGAAGCATAGACACATTCCCTCTGACCGGGATCACCCTGTTTGCTGCGATCCGAGCCGCTTAGGCAGAAGAACAGTCATCGTAGTCCCCTGCCCTTCCTTGCTCTTGGCCTCAATGCGCCCGCCAAGCCTCTTAATGATGCCGTAGGTAATGAACA
>OMSV01000051.1:0-8469 GCA_900290385.1 Syntrophobacter sp. SbD2
GGGCCTCAAAATCTCCGCCGGCACTGGAAAATTGCTCAAGAAAGATATGAATGATTTTGTAGACATGCTGCAGTCGAAAATCCCAGAAGTTTTCGACAGCGACGACTACCGCGCCAAAGAAGGCGAAGTGCACCAGGATTTCGAGAAACGGAGGCGGGAGTATATCGACGAACTCTCCCAGGAGGCGCGCGACCAGGGATTCATTCTTCAGTTCTCCCAGGTTGGTATGGTGATCATTCCCTCCAACAAAGAAGGCGAGCCGATGACGCAGGAGGACCTGCGCCACCTGAGCGAGGAAGAACGCCAAGTCCTGCGCAGCAAGAGCGATGAGTTGCATGAGCGAATGAAGGACACCATCAAGAAAATCCGAGAGGCAGAAAACGAATTCAAGGAAAAGCACACAAAGCTCGACAACGAGATTGCTCTATTCGTGGTTGGACAGTTGATGGATGTTTACGAGGAAAAATACCAGGACGACCAGCAGGTGCTCGACTACCTGAAGGAAGTCCAAGAAGACATTCTCGAAAATATAGACGATTTCAAGAAAAAGCCCGAAGCCCAGCAACAGATGCCGGGACAGCCCGTAGCTCCTTTTGCCGTGCCTCCCAAGGAAGCTACCCTGCGCAAGTACGATGTTAATGTTCTCATCGATAACTCGGAAACCAAGGGTGCTCCGGTTATCATCGAGTCGAATCCGGCCTATCCCAACCTTTTCGGCTCCATAGAAAGGCAGGCTTGGTTTGGAGCGCTGTTTACAGATCATACGATGATAAAAGCCGGATCGCTTCACAAGGCCAACGGCGGCTATCTGGTGATGAAGGCGCTCGACCTTCTTAAATGGTATATTTCTTATGAAGCTTTAAAAAGGGCGCTGCGTGACAAAGAAATCAGGATCGAAGACCTGGGCGAACTCTACGGAATGTTTAGCACACGCACGATCCGGCCCGAGCCCATTCCCCTTAATTTAAAGATCGTCCTTACCGGCGATCCCTATATCTACCAATTGCTCTACAGCCTTGACGATCGCTTCCAGAAGCTTTTCAAGGTCAAGGCCCACATGGGCGACCAGATGGACAGAAAGCCCGACAGGGTCCTCGAATGCTCGAGGATGATCGCCCGCTACTGCGACGACCACCAGATAAAGCACCTGGACAAATCGGGAGTCGCCCGTGTGCTCGAATACAGCGTGGAGCTAACCGAGGACCAAGATAAGCTCACTCTTGAGCTTGGGACCATCGCTGACCTGCTTCGAGAATCCAATTACTTTGCCGGCATCGAGAGCAGCGAAGTTGTTCAGAGAAAGCACGTGGATGAGGCGATCAAGAAGCGTATCTATCGCTCCAACCTCATCGAAGAGCGTGTGAAGGAGGTAATGGAAAAAGACATCATCTGGATCGAAACCGAAGGTGAAAAGGTCGGGCAGGTTAACGGCCTTGCGGTGCTGATGGCAGGTGATCACGTTTTTGGCAAGCCCAGCCGGATCACGGCAACCGTTTCGGTTGGACGCGAGGGGATGGTGTCCATCGACCGCGAATCGAAAATGAGCGGCGTTACGCATACCAAGGGGCTGATGATTTTAAGCAGCCTTTTCAGGGAGCGGTTTGCCCAAAACAAGCCCATAGCCTTCTCCGCCTCGGTGTGCTTTGAGCAAAGCTACGGAATGATTGATGGAGACAGCGCTTCGAGCACTGAATACTATGTCCTTGTCAGCGCCATCAGTGGTTTGCCCTTGAAACAGGGTATAGCTGTAACAGGATCGGTCAGCCAGAAGGGTGAGGTTCAGCCGATCGGGGGCGTGAACTACAAGATCAAGGGCTTTTTCGACATCTGCAAATTCAAAGGACTCACGGGCGAACAGGGCGTCATGATTCCGCACAAGAACGTCCGCAACCTGATGCTTGACCAGGAAGTAGTAGATGCAGTCACCGAAGGCAAGTTCCACATCTGGCCTGTCGCCACGGTTGAGGAAGGCCTGGGTATCCTTACGGGAATGGATGCCGGCACGGTCCAGGAGGATGGAAGTTATCCGGAAGCCACCGTCTACAGGAAAGTTGACGATAGGCTCAAGGAGATTTCTGAAATCGTACGCAAGTTCTCCAAAGATATGGAAGGCGACGGCAAAAAGTCCGAAGAGGATGAAGGTTCGAGCTGCCCTCACTGCGGGCATTAAAAAAGCTGGTCTGCCAGGGATCTCTTTGAAAGCCTGGCGATAGCGAAACGAATCCCGAAGGGCGGCTGATCACCGCCCTTTTTTGGCGCCTTATGGCCAACATCAAACAACCTCTTATCCGGATTATCGACATCAATCATTGGAAGAGGGTAAACTTACGGGCCGTTCCGATCGAGCGCGGCTGCAAGGTGGAAGGCTTTGAGAGCATCTTGCACTCCGTCATCCTGCTTATTTGATTGAAGTACTAACATGGGAACAAATGTGAGCAGCGCATTGGCCCTTTCCATTCTTGTCGTCGATGATGAACCCAATATCCGGAAGACCCTCAGTATCGCTCTGGAGGCCGATGGCCATCATGTTTTAACCGTAAGCAGCCCGAAAGATGCGTTGTCTGAGGCCAATACGCGCTATTTCGACCTTGCTCTGGTTGATCTCCGGCTGGGCTCGGAGTCCGGAATAGACTTGATCGGCAATCTACTGGCGATCTGCCCGTGGATTAAGTGCATCGTTATTACGGCTTATGCTTCGATTGATACCGCTGTGGAAGCAATGCGGCGCGGAGCCTTTGATTACCTGCCCAAGCCTTTCACTAACGATCAGTTATCGGTGCTTGTCAACAAGGTTTCAGTGGTCAGGACCCTGGAGCAAAAAGTGGCGTCCCTTCAGGAAAGTCTGAGAGAATCAGTTCCCGAGGCGGTCGTCGAGAGCCGCAGCCCTTTGATGCAGCGGGTTTTGGCCATGGCCAGGCAAGTGGCGGACAGTGAAGCCACCATCCTGATTCGTGGTGAGAGCGGGACCGGCAAAACCATTCTAGCTCATGCAATACACTCATGGAGCGGCCGTTCGTCAAAACCTTTCGGGAATATTTCGTGTCCTTCACTCTCAGCCGAACTGCTTGAAAGCGAGCTTTTCGGGCATGCTAAGGGGTCCTTTACCGGTGCTCTGCGCGATTATCCCGGACGCATTGCGGCCTGTGACGGGGGGACGCTTTTTTTGGATGAAATCGGGGATTTGCCACTGTCGATCCAGGCCAAATTATTGCGGGTACTCCAGGAAAAAGCCTACGAGCGTCTGGGGGATTTGGAAACAAGAAAGGCCAATGTTAGAGTCTTGGCGGCTACCAATATCGATCTTGATTCGGCAGTAAAGACGGGGCGGTTTCGTGAGGACCTTTTCTACAGGCTTGATGTCGTAGAGATTGTGATTCCTGCGCTTAGAGAGCGCCGTGAGGACATTGTGCCGCTGGCCGAGGTCCTTCTGGCCTTTTTTGCCAGGCAGAACCATCGCCGGGTACTGGGATTTACCGAGGAAGCCTCTGAAGCCCTCGAGAATTACGAATGGCCCGGCAATGTGAGGGAACTCCGAAACGCGATCGAACGTGCGGTGCTGTTGTGTAGTGACGATAGGGTCGGAATTCACCACTTTCCGCTCAAGCTCAAGCCGTTGGAACGCGTGCCCGGCCCCGGCGGCCTGGTAACCATGGAAGAGCTTGAAAGAACGCACATCCGGCGCGTACTGGCTTCTAGCAGATCCATTGAAGAAGCATGCCGGATTTTGGGAATGGATTCCGTGACTTTTTGGCGAAAACGAAAGAAATATGGATTATAAATTTGGCATTTCATTTTGAAATGTCTTCAACGAACTCATCCTTCAATTTGAAAGCGTCCAGCTTGCCCCCACCCGGTAATTTTTAGCTAAGCTCTTGAAATCGCATAATTTAGTTTTATTTTGCCATTGGCATGTGATTTGCCTTCAGAATTCAGAAGAAGGGTAAAGGGACGTGAGTCTAAAAACAAAACTGATCCTGGCTTCGTGCGGTCCACTTCTTATTCTTTTGGTGGTGGGTCTAATAAGCATCCGGACCATCACCCAGTCAAGCAAGGCTCTCGAGCGGATTTTCAGAGAAAACTACGACAGTGTAGCTGCGGGGCTGGCGATGAAGCAGGCAATCCTGGAAATTGAGCGTGGCGTTGAGCCGCTTCTTTACGAAAGCAGTGCTGACAAGACGATTATTGACTCTGCCGTTCTGAGGTTTTCGCAAAGGCTGAAATTCCTGAAGGGCAATGTCACTCTGCCTGGCGAACACGAATTAACGAACAGACTGGCAGAATCCTGGAAAACTTACACGAGCGAACTGGAAACTTTAGTTCAAATGCAGGAGAGCGGCTCTGCCCGCCGGGATTTTTACAGGGCCAGACTGCTGCCCCAGTCAGACGCGGTCCTCGATGCGGCACAGCAGATAATTGATATCAACTTGAACAATATAATCTCGGGCGATGGCCAGGTTCGGCAACATGCAACAGAAACAAATCGCGACGTAATAGTGCTGGTGTTGGCTGGAACAGTGCTGGCGCTGATCTTTGTTATCATTATAGGACCGTCCATACTAAGGCCGATATCCTACCTTACTCGTTCTGTGAAAGAGATTCAGCAGGGAAACCTCGATCTTGTCGTAAAGGCCAGGTCGGGAGATGAAATCGGCCAACTGGCTTCCGCTTTCAACGATATGACAACGAGCCTGCGTGAATTCAGACGAACGAACCGCGCACGGCTGATTCGCACTCAGAAGGCGACCCTTTCGGCGCTTAACTCTCTTTCCGACGCTATTATTATCTGCAATCCGGAGGGCGCCATCGAGCTTTCAAACGATACGGCCGAGCGGTTGTTTGCACTTAAGGCAGGAATGACCATTCAGTCGGTTGAAAATGTGCGGATGGGGGAACTATTCGAGCGTGCGCGCCACGAGATGCGGCCCATCCGGCTCACAACCTATGATTGGGCTATTCAGGTCTTCAGGGACGGAGAGGAACATTTCTTTTTGCCCGAGGCTGTCCCGATAATGGACGAGGAAAGACGGCTCACCGGCGTGATGCTCATTCTCTCGGATGTGACCAGGCTGCGCAAGCTTGATGAAGTGAAAAGCGGTCTTATTTCGATTGTTTCGCATGAACTCAAGACCCCTCTGACTTCCATTAGACTTGCGGCCCATGCGCTTTTGAATGAAAAACTCGGTCCGCTGAATTCCAAACAGGCCGAACTTGTCATTGCCGCTCGAGATGACAGCGACCGGCTCTACCGTATCATCGAGAACCTGCTGGACATCGGTCGACTGGAGTCCGGACGCTCCACTGTCGAGCTTGTTCCGGTGAGCCCGGAACAGGTCCTTCTCAATGTTGTCGAAGACATGAGGCCCTCATATGTCGATCGGGGAGTTTCCCTCGTACTCGACCTGCCCGGAGATATACCCCAGGTTCTTGCCGACAGGTTGAGGCTGGAGATTGTCTTTGCCAACCTTCTTAGCAATGGTTTGAAATTTACCCCTCCGGGGGGAGAGGTGAAGATATCGGCACGCTTGAACAACGGTACAGTGCTTTTTTCCGTCGAGGATACCGGCTCTGGAATACCCAAGGAGTCCCTGCCGCACATCTTTGAAAAGTTTTTCAGGGTGCCCGGCCGCGGCGGGCAGCCGAGCAACACCGGACTGGGTTTGGCCATAGTGAAGGAGATCATAGAGGCCCACGGCAGTAGGGTAGAGGTGGCCAGCACGCCCGGGGAAGGCACGAAATTTAGTTTTACTCTTGCCGCTGCAGGCGGGGTTTCCAGCGATATGAAGGCTTCATGATAGATAGGGCTGCACCGCTGGAGCAAACAGATGGGAAACACACTAGGATGTGATTTAAGGACTTTTTCCGAGAGGAGGAATAAGAGATGGATTTAGCAATATGGTTGCCGGGGATGTTCTTACTGGGAATCGTGGTGATGGTAGTCTGCTTTCTGTTCGTAAAAGGTTGCGACAAAATATAACGCAAAGGAGTTCAAGCGATGATCTACATTACAGCGGCTGTCGCAGTTTTTCTTTTTGTTTATCTTACTGTTGCCATGATACGGCCGGAGTGGTTCTAGGCAAGTTTCCGTCCGGACAGGGTCCTTTTCCGCCCTGGCGGTGTCAATCTTCGGGCTTTCTTGTGCGGCGTACCCATGTACGCCTCCGCGCAAGCCCTGGATTTCCTTGCCAGAACGAAAAATACCTCCTATCCGAATCGGAAACTGCAAGAGTCTCATCCGGTGTCTCCGAATGGACACTAGGCAAGCCCCGGCGATTCACCGATCGTGAAAGGAAAAACACATGACGTTTATTCAGGTATGGTTGCTACCTATAGCACTTCTTGTAACGGCCACGGTCATTGCGTTCCCGTTGAGCCGTTACATGGTATGGATTATGGATGGAAAATACCGGCCCTGGCCGGTTTTCCGCTGGTTCGAACAGCGACTGGACAGCGGTGAACAAGACTGGAAACAGTATCTATTCGCGCTGCTCCTGTTCAATACCCTGATGTTCGTGTACACCTTCCTGGTTCTGGCGGTCCAGCCCTATACGCCGCTAAACCCAAGAGGGCTTACGATGATAGCGCCGAGCACCATTTTTAACACCGTCGCCTCATTTATTACGAACACCAACCTCCAGCACTATTCGGGAGACCAGCACCTGTCGAACTTCAGCCAGATTTTTTTCGGGATTTTTAATCTTTTTTTCTCGGCGGCTGTAGGCCTGTGCGCGCTGGTTGCCATCATCCGCGCCCTGCGGGGCGAATCAAAGGTCGGCAACTTCTTCGTCGATATGTGGCGGGTTGTGGTTTACATGTTCGTGCCTACCGCGCTCATATTCGGCCTCATTTTCATAACCCAGGGCAGCCCGATGACCTTCGAAACCTCGCACGATGTCACGACGGTTGAAGCGGGGGCGATGGGCACGACCGACACGGGCGAGGCGAAACCGCAGACGATTATCGTTGGGCCGGTCGCGGCCTGGGAATCCATGAAAATGCTGGGCACCAACGGGGGCGGGTTCTATGGCATGAACTCGGCCCACCCGTTCGAAAATCCGACGGGTTTGTCGAATTTCTTCAACACCTATGCGATGATGATGTTCCCGTTTGGTCTGGTGTTGATGTTTGGCCGAATGCTGAAAAGGTTCCGGCACTCCCTTGTGGTTTTTTCTGTCATGATGGTCATGATGGCCGGCACAGTCGTCTGGTCGATCTATTTCGATACTCTCAAGCCTAATCCAGGACTAACCGGACAATCTGTGGAACAGAAGTTCGAAGTCCCCAGTGCGGCATCTCCTGGAGGAAAGCTTGCAGTGGTTATGCCGGCAGTTCCGAGCTTGCCCGTCGAGCAGCACCTGGGCAATCTCGAGGGAAAAGAGATGCGTTTCGGGACTTCGGCCGGCGCAACTTTTGACGCCCTGACCACTGACGTGACCTGCGGCGCCGTAAACGCTGAGGAGGACAGCCTGAACCCGGTATCGGCAGCTTCGCCTCTGGCCGGAATGTGGCTGAACTGCGTGTACGGCGGTAAAGGCGTGGGCATGATCAACATGTTGACTTTCATCATCGTCGGGATCTTTATCGCAGGCATGATGGTGGGAAGAACGCCGGAATATCTCGGGAAGAAAATCGGCGCCCGCGAGGTGACATTTGCAATGATCGCCATACTGGTTCATCCCGTCTTTATTCTGTGGCCCACGGGGCTTTTTGCCGGGACAACCATGGGGATGCAGGCGATAAGCAACGCCGGCGCGCACGGCTTCTCGCAAATCCTTTACCAGTTCTCTTCGGCTACGGCCAATAACGGTTCTGCATTCGACGGCCTGGGGGTGACTTACGGTTTCTGGAATGCAACGAGCCCAGGGCCGAGCGCCGTTGCGTTCGACATCGCAGCCGGCCTGTGCATGCTTTTCGGCCGTTTTCTGCCGATTATCGCGCCCGTTGCCATGGCGGCGTCCCTTGGCGCTAAAAAATCGAGCCCGTTTGGTCTTGGCACGCTTCGGGATGACAGCATAACGTTCGGTTTTCTCCTGCTGGGGACCGTTGTTATCATCGCTGGATTGCTCTTTTTGCCTGTTGCCGTGCTGGGACCTGTAGCGGAGCACTTCGGCCCGATGCCTTTTGGGGGATAATGGCCGGGAGCATTCATGAAAGCCGATGGAAGTAACGGCATCAGGAAGTACTCACTCAAAGGAGTTTCAGATATGAGCAAGGTAGTTCCAAATTTTGAAATACCGGTAGGGGAGGCACGGCTGAGTCCGGGGCAGTCTCAGCCGATGCGCCGCGTAAGAGCGCGAAAGCTGCTGGAAAAGGAGACCGCAATGGTCGCCTTGAAGCAGGCATTTATGATGCTGAGGCCTGACCTCCAGTGGAAAAATCCCGTCATGTTCGTAGTCCTGGTTGGGGCTGTTCTTACCCTTCTGTACATTGTCGAAGCCGCGTTGGGCGGCGCCACGAGCCAGGTGTCCATTA
>OMSV01000051.1:8476-13146 GCA_900290385.1 Syntrophobacter sp. SbD2
GCCCGTGGTAAGGCACAGGCCGAATCGCTCAAAAAAGCCCGCCACGACACTCTCGCCTACCGCCTGAACGCAAAAGACGCCATCGAAGAAGTCTCGTCGGCCGTTCTGAAACAGGGTGACCGTGTCGTAGTGAAAGCGGGACAGGCAATTCCCGGGGACGGAGAAATCATTGAGGGAATTGCCTCGGTTGACGAGTCCGCGATAACCGGCGAATCTGCGCCGGTAATTCGCGAGGCGGGGGGCGACCGGTCCGGAGTAACCGGAGGTACTGTCGTGCTCTCGGACCGTATCGTGATCGAGATAACGAGCAGCGCCGGCGAATCTTTTCTGGACCGGATGATCGCCCTGGTCGAGGGCGCCATCCGCCAGCGCTCACCAAACGAAATCGCCCTCACCCTGGTGCTTTCAGCCTTTACGCTGGTCTTTCTCATCGTGGTGATCCCTCTTTTGCCGATGGCGCGCAATGCCGAGATCTACATGCAGAGCTACCTGGGCGTTTCAGAGCCTCTGAAAAGTCTCGGAACCGACGTCCCGACCCTTATCGCCCTTCTTGTGTGCCTCATTCCGACCACTATCGGCGCACTGCTCGCAGCGATCGGAATTGCGGGCATGGACCGCGCTCTTCANNTGCGACCACATTCCTGCCGGTTGGAAAATACTCGGCCTCCGATGTAGGCCGGCTTGCCGCACTCGCCTCTGCCGCCGATGCCACCCCGGAGGGCAAAAGCATCGTGCAGTTATTCGAAAAAGATAGCTCAGCTCCGATAGATATGCCGCCGGAGGCCGAGTTCATTGCATTTACGGCGCAAACGCGCATGAGTGGAGTCGACCTGCCCGACGGCCGAAAAATAAGGAAAGGCGCGCCGGACGCCATTATTAAATTTATCGGCGGTAATGCGCCCAAGGAACTCAGCTCGCTGGTCAACAGTGTTGCGTCCCAGGGCGCTACGCCCCTGGCAGTCGCCGATGGCTCCAATATTGCGGGCCTGGTAGTTCTCGAGGATATTTTGAAGCCGCACATGTCGGAACGCTTCGAACGACTGCGAAAAATGGGGCTTCGGACTGTAATGATTACGGGCGATAACCCGCTTACGGCCGCAACGATAGCAAAAAAGGCCGGGGTCGATGACTTCCTGGCCGAGGCGACACCTGAAACAAAGCTTGCGTATATCAAAAAGGAGCAGGTGGGGGGAAAACTGGTTGCAATGATGGGTGACGGAACAAATGACGCCCCCGCCCTTGCCCAGGCGGACGTCGCGCTGGCCATGAACGCCGGGACCCAGGCGGCCAAGGAAGCCGCCAACATGGTTGACCTGGACAGCGATCCTACAAAGCTGATCGAAGTGGTGGAAGTAGGAAAGCAGCTCCTCGTGACTCGAGGCGCACTCACGACCTTTTCCGTTGCAAACGACGTCGCGAAATACTTCGCCATAATTCCTGCGCTGTTTGCCGGGACCCTGCCGTGGCTGAAGGTGATTGACGTTATGCACCTTCACTCGCCGACCTCGGCCATTCTCTCGGCCGTTATCTTCAATGCGTTGATTATCCCGGCGCTCATCCCTGTTGCACTAAAGGGGGTCCGCTACAGGCCGCTCGGCGCTGATGCCCTGCTGCTAAGAAACATGCTGATATGGGGTCTTGGCGGCGTCATTTTACCTTTCATTGGAATCAAACTGATTGACGTCGTGATGACGACCCTGCACCTGGTCAGCTAAAAACGTGAACTTTCGGAGACGCGGACATGATGAAATATCTTTCTAAAAGCTTTCTACTTTTAATATTCGGTGTGGCCATCACCTGCATTATTTATCCATTGGTGCTGTGGGTGATCGGGCAGACTTTGTTCCCTTTCCAGTCAAACGGCAGCATGATTAAGGGACCGGACGGGAAATTCGTTGGATCAAAACTGATCGCGCAGCCTTTTACAAAGGATGAATACTTTCAACCCCGTCCGTCTGCGGCGTCTTACGATGCGTCCGCCTCGGCTTCATCCAGCCTTGCGGCATCAAACTATGGCCTGCGGGACAGGGTGGCCCGGTCGCTCGGACCTGTCGCGACGTACAAGAGCGGGCCGAAGGCCGGAAAACCGGTTGCTCCGGACGTAGAGAGCTGGTTTGCGGCCGATAAATTCCAGGGTAAGGAGCAGATCGTCGCGCAGTGGGCAGACCTGCACAATTCCCTTGCCCAGGCCTGGGTAAAAACGGACGCAGCCCACGGGACCTATTTGGACGATTGGGCAAAGGCCAATCCCGAGATAGTGGCTAAATTTGTCAAGGACAACCCTGCCACCCCCGAGCCCAAGGCCCCCGATTTGGCGGTCGTTTTCTTCGAGGATTTCTCAAAGAAGCACCCCGGCAAATTCCTGACTGCAGTGACTAAGACAGAAGCAGGCAAATCGGTAACGACTTTCGACGTTGTCGATTCGGGTAGTGACATTCAATCGACCTTCTTCCTGATGTGGCGTGAAGACCATCCGGATGCCGATATTCAGGACGTGCCGGGCGACATGGTTACTGCTTCAGGTTCCGGACTCGACCCGCATATCAGCATGCAAAATGCCGAGTTTCAACTGGAGCGCGTCGCGTCTAAAAGGGCGGAAGATTTGAAACGCGACCCGGCCGAAATCCAAAAGGAAATCGAAGGAATTTTGCAGGAAAATGCATCGGCGCCTTGGGGTGGACTTGCGGGTGAGAAGTTCGTAAATGTCCTTGAAGTAAACCTGGAACTCGATAAGCGATATGGCACGCCGTAACGGCGGTCGAACAAGACATTGGAACCTCACTACAACCCTAACCGGGTTGTAGTGAGGCCATTGCCCAGGGGCAAGCGGTGTTCAGGAGAGCTGAAGATGAATCAAATCCGTGCGAAGCGTACAGTTACCGGAATTGCGGGCCGCCTCAAGAACGGTGGTAAACACCCGGCCCTGCGATCTGTCTGTGCCGGAATGGATGTTCAGGGGATGAGCAAGATTAAACAAAATAATTTATCATTGAAAGAGGGGGCCGGCCATGCTCGGGCCATAAAGACCCATATTGCCGATCTCCCTGCGGATTTGCAACACCTGTTGACGGAAGAGTTCGAGCGGGAGGTAATGGCCTTTCGATCAAAACTCCAGTCAGAATATGCCGAGATCAAAAGAGACAGAGATGAATTAGCAAATCGAAATGAACAGCTTTGCGCTCTTCTGCAGTCTTTGACTCTAACGCTGAATGATGTCGAGATAGAGGCGACTGAATTTGCAATGCGGATCGCGCGGCTAAAAAATGAAATAGCCGGCGAACGTGCCCTGGCAAGGGCAGGACAACAAATGAGAACCGCGATGTAAGTTAATGAAAGTTGAAAAAATCTTGAAGATCGCTGTAGAATATATTGCGGAGATTTGTAACTGGATTACGCTGGTTCCAAAAGAGTTTAGACCGCTTCCTATTCGACTCTGGAGAACTGAAGGAGGAGGCCGGTGTCTGACGAAGACAGGGCTCTTAGCTTTCTTCAACTGATACGCCGCTCACAACGCGGGAAGCTGAAGGTTTACCTCGGTTATGGACCAGGGGTTGGGAAAACGTGGCAGATGCTTGTGGAAGGGCGTCGTCTGAAGCAGGAAGGCATTGATGTAGTTGTCGGTCTTGTGGAAACCCATGGGCGGGCGGAAACGGCGCAACTGGTCGAGGGCCTGGAGGTAGTCCCAAGAAGACAGGTTCAGTACCGGGGCATTGTCCTTGAAGAAATGGATCTGGATTCGGTGCTTGCGCGCCACCCTGAAGTGGCCCTCGTGGATGAGCTGGCGCATACGAACGTTCCGGGAAGCGAAAATGCAAAACGGTACCAGGACGTGCAGGACCTTCTCGCGGCAGGCATTCATGTGATCACTACACTCAATATTCAGCACCTGGAGAGTCTCTACGACACGGTTGAACAGTTGGTCGGCGTTAAAGTGCACGAACGGCTGCCCGATTCGATCCTTGCGGAAGCCGACGAGATCGTGAACATCGATCTGGCGCCTGAGGACCTCCAGCAACGTTTGCGGGAGGGCAAAATCTACACGCAGGAAAGAGTCTCAACCGCTCTCGATAATTTCTTCAAGCGCACGAACCTCAACGAACTGCGCGAACTTGCATTCAGAGAGCTTGCATCCCAGATTGACCTTAAACGCAGAAGCGCGCCCGCAGAGGAACACGGGACTGCCCCCGATCAGGTAATGGTTTGCTTAAGTTCGCGCGGCCCCAACAGCGCCGGCCTTTTACGCTATGGATCAAGGCTTGCGGGACGCCTGAACCGCAACTGGTACGCCGTTTACGTCCAGAGGCCCATGGAATCTCACACGGCCATAGACGCGGCCACCCAGCGGTATCTCTCGGAGACACTGACCCTGGCCAACACGCTTGGCGCTATCGTCTTCACGTATAAAGGCGAAGATATTGTGGACACCATTCTGCATTTCGCCAGGGAGTACCGGGTCGGCCACGTCGTCATCGGCCGTCCGGGGCCGCTTCCGTGGTGGAAACGGTTGCTCGGAGGGAAAAGTGTCGTTGAGCAGCTAATTTTGAAGGCCCATGGCCTGACTGTGGTGGTGGTCGACGCGAAAGCCGAACCAAGGCAGGTCGATTTGAACAGGCAACAATCCGTACCGCGTTATGAAGCGGCATGAACGGATGTGCGCGCCAAGAAATCAA
>OMSV01000118.1:0-976 GCA_900290385.1 Syntrophobacter sp. SbD2
CCGGTCGGCGGATTGCAGTAGTTGCCAAGCGCCAGGAACCGGACCGCGTTTCCCGGACCCTCTTCGATCCGTTCGGCCAAAATGCTGAGTCCGTGACGCTCGGCCGCATACAGGTTGCAAATGGCCGCTCCGTTCGGGTCATCCTTTGCCATCAGCGCGGAACGTGCGGTCGAAGAGCACTCGATGTGCTCGGCGTGAGCGATATTTTCAAGCAGCCACCTGCGGCACTGGTCGATGGCCTGTGGTTGCCCGTAAAGTCGCCTTACCTCACCCAGGCCCTGAGCGTTGCCGCAAAGGTAGTGAGCTATCTCCAGGTAGCATTCACTGATTACATGCACCTCGCGCTCATAGAGGAGGTCCATGCTGTGGCCAACCCCCCCCTGGAGTGAGGTCTCAATCGGGATCACCGCCAGGTGCGCCGTCCCTTTGAGAAAGCTGTCGAACACCTCTTCCAGAGATGCGCAGGGCAGATAGCAGGCGGAATGGCCAAAAAGCGAAATAGAAGCCAGGTGGGAGTTTGTCCACTCAGGGCCGAGGAAGGCGACCTGAAGCCTGTACTGGATAAGCCGGGAAGCTGCAAATACCTCGCGGTAGATGTAACGCAGCGATTCCTCGGATAAAGGGCCGGGGTTTAGCTTCGAGAGGCGCTGGAAAACTGCCTGCTCGCGTTCCGGGTGAAAGAGAGGCAGGCCCATTGAGGCTTTTATCCGGCCCGCTTCGATGGCAAGCTCCATCCGCCTGTTAAGGAGCCGGAGCATCTCTGAATCTACGCCGTCGATTTCTTCTCTTATCTCGTCAAGCTCTTCATCCACTTTCGTTCAACCGACTCCTGACTATCTACCCTTGCTGATTGTTTGCTCTGTTCGAAATCAACCGCCGATAGAAAACATTGGGCGAGAGATGCACTTGCGGAAAACAGGGCTGCTCAGTTGGTGCTTTTCCGGCTTTTTGTTTATGGCTCCAAGCATTGCGGCGG
>OMSV01000118.1:986-3199 GCA_900290385.1 Syntrophobacter sp. SbD2
AGGTTACCCGAAGCCGGTTGCAGCTCGGGCAAAAATGGTCGCTTACCGGGCTGATGATTCCGATTTTCCCCGGAGCGCCCTGGAACCTGTAATGAAGTGCCGGGCCGTTGCTCTCGCCTTCGATCGATGCCTCCAGAGGCGCAACACGCCTCAAGCGCTCCAGGATTTCAGAGGCCGCAACGAAAACTGAGTCTCGGTCGAACTCAAACCGGAAAGGCATGAACTCGATAAAGCGCACGTGGAACGGGAACTGGAAAGTCAGGCGCGCCAAATCTTCAATCTCATCCTCATTGACCCCGCACATGATTACCGCGTTCAACTTCACAGGCGAAATGCCTGCCTTGACAGCGGCCATGATCCCTGCCCACACCTGGCTGTGAAGGTCTTTGCCGGTGATCTTCGCAAACCTTTCAGGCTTCAGGGTGTCAAGGCTGACATTTATACGCCTGATGCCCGCCTTGAGAAGTCCCACGGCAAAATCCGAGAGCAGGACCCCATTTGTCGTAAGGCTCAGACTCTTTAGTCCCGGGACCCTGGAGATGCTTTCGCACAAACTGAGCACGTCCTTTCTGACCAGAGGCTCACCGCCCGTTATGCGCACCTTCGATATACCCATTGAGACCGCTATCCGCACAAGCCTCAATATTTCCTCATAGCGCAGTATGTCCGTGTGGTCCAGCTTTGCAACACCGCTTTTTGGCATGCAGTACGAGCATCGAAGATTGCACCTGTCGGTAATTGACAATCTAAGATAATCGATCTTCCTGTGGAAAGAATCGGTGGGCGGAGCGGGCATTCAAATTTCCCCGGCTAAACGGATTATTTGTTTCAAACCTGTCAAAGCTGTTTATTTCATAACATTTGGATAAGCTTTTATAAAACACAAAAACCACCTTTGCGGCAAGATTCTGCCCAACGCGCTGGAAGTTGGAGCGTCACAGTAAATGATAGTCAAAACTTTCTTGACTTTGAGATTTCGGTGTGTTTTATGACTGACCAGTCCGTATCGGGGGGAAGGGGCCGCTTGCTTGCAAAAATATCCGGACCAGCAAAATGTGTTCGCTAACGTGAAGAAAATGGCCCTGGCCGGAAACAGACAGGGGCTGATCGATGCCATTTCCGAAGAGATGTCGGGATCGACACCCGAAAGCCTCACCGAAGAGCTTTCGCAGTGGTTTTTCCACATCCGGGGACCGTTGCGCACCGGACCGCTTCAAAACAAAATCGGCCTTTCAGTTCTAATGGAAGCCCTCGGGGAGATCGCCCTCAGGAAAGGGATACCGGCCTCGCGTTTTTACCCGAACCTTTTGGAGAAAATCCTGACGGAGGAACCTGCCCCGCTTATGTCCAGGCCGAACGCCAAAGAGCGGATACTCGAGGCGGCCCTGGAGGTTTTTTCTCATAAAGGCTTTCATCCGGCCACCATGGACGAAATCGCCGAGAAGGCCGGCGTTGGGAAAGGGACCCTTTACCGCTATTTCGAGACCAAGGAAAAGCTCTTTGCTGAGCTCGTGCGGCTCAGACTGGAGGAACTCGGAGCAACGGCCGGTTCGGTAATAGACGGCCGCGACGACGTGCTGACGATGATTTCCAAGTGCATCCGGATGTATTTCGAATTCTTCGACCGAAACCAGCGTCTCTACAGGCTAATCATCCAGGAACAGCTAGACCTTGGCGAACACTCCCCCGACGAGTACTTCCGAAAAGTGATGCGGGCCATTCCTAATCTCAAGAGAAAAATCTACGAAGGGACCCAGCAGGGGATTCTAAAAGACGTCGATTTTCAGACTGTCTTTTACGGCACTATGGGCTTTGCACACGGAGTAATACAGAAATGGCTCGCCAGGGATTGTTCCTATCCCCTTGTAAATGAGCTTCCGGGCGTGTTGGAAGTTTTGTTCCATGGATTTGTCAAAGATGCACAAAGAATTCAATACAAAAGCTGACTTCACAGGGAGGATTAAATGAGCATGACGGCAGAACAGACTAGAATCATCGATATTATTGCTAACCAGCTCGGAGTTGACAAAGAGACGGTGACTCCCGGCGCAAACATAGTTGACGACCTTGGGGCCGATTCCCTGGATGTCGTAGAATTGGTAATGGCGATCGAGGAAGCCTTCGACACGGAAATCCCCGATGAGGACGCAGAAAAAATTCGCACTGTTCAGAACATTTTTGACTATATGGACAAAAAGGCTGCGGCATAGCCT
>OMSV01000176.1 GCA_900290385.1 Syntrophobacter sp. SbD2
TCTGAACCATAGACAGCCTTCATCACAGGTTTGAGAACAGGGAAGATTTCTTCCGGCACAGCGGTCAGGGCGTCCTGCCCGATGGTGAAAGCAGCACCCCAAAGCATAGAGACGTAGCTGTGGGAGACCAGGGCGTCCCGGTTGTCCAGTGCCCACATCAAAGCCAGGGCAGGAACCGCATATCCCGAGGGAAAGCCTCCCAGATAGACCCAATGCTCACGATAACCGCCGAACTTCCCCGCGCGGGGATAATACATCCAGGAGAGCTTTTCGGCTTTTCCTCCAAGCGCGGCAGCGGCACGCTGCCCCCCTTTGGCGAGGAGGTCTCCGAATCCTTCTCTATTGGCAATTTTTTCTAGAAGTACGGAGATGAACTTCCATGAACCGATTTCATTAAGAGGAAGCCCAGTCTCTTGCTCTGAAATCAGCTTCTCCCGATAGCAGTCCGAAAGCCAGGGGATGATGGCCATCAACTCATAGGAGTTAATTCCGTAAAGGTCAGCTAATTTGGCAGCCTGCCAGGTGACTTTGCTATAGCCCTTTTCAGGCTCATTGACCATAGACTCGAGATACATGTAAGACTGGGCACATAAGGCTACACCGGAGGTGATGTCTGGTCCCTTTACCCGTGAGCGGCATGCGACAGGGCAGGAGAAACAACCATCAGGAGTTTGTGAATAACCCGAGGAAGGGTCGTTACAGAGATCGAGAAGCTCGCCGGAAAGAAGCGTAAGGCCTCCTCGGCCATAGCCACCGCCCCATATATTGTATTTAAAATCTTTTTCTTCCGGCTGAAAGGGATCCTTTTTTAAAGATTTCCGCGCAAAGAGTTTGTGGATGTCATGGGTGAGTTGCATCAGTTCTTTTGGCCTTGCCACTGTCACACTTCCGGTGCCCCGGACCGCAATGGCCTTCAAGTTTTTCCGCAATGGCCTTCAAGTTTTTCGAGCCCATCACACCACCAAATCCTCCCTGGCCCGCCGCATCCCCGGTGTCCGTGAGAATGCATGCGATGCGGCTTCGATTTTCTCCAGCCTTTCCTATAACCATGACTCTCGTCTTATCGCCATGAAGCTTCCAGATCATCTGTTGGGTCTGATAGGTATCAAGGCCCCATAAACTGGTGGCGTCAAGGATTTCAGCCTTCTGATCGGTAATCCAAAGGTAGACAGGCTTCGAGGCTCTTCCCTGGATAATGAGGGCATCGTATCCGGCCCATTTTAGTTGAGGAGCGAAGTGTCCTCCAACGCCTGAACGAGCATGGGATTCGATCGGGCCGGTCTGTGGAGATTTCCCCACAACCGTGAGCCGGCCCGATGAGGGTGCAAGAGTCCCTTGCAGGGGGCCTGTAGCCAAGATCAGCCGATTTTCAGGGTCGAATGCTCCCACCTCCGAAGACACCTCATCCCAGCAGATCTTTGCCCCAAGTCCACGGCCTCCTAGAAATTTGGGTACATAGTCAAAGGTTGAAACCTCGGAGGTTTTACCAGTGGTCAAGTCAACCCTGAGAATTTTTCCAACCCATCCACCCGAAGGAGTCATCTCAGTCCTCTTTGATCACGGGATAACCCACGAGCAGTCCCTGTTCCGATTGCTCCACCCTTAACACACCCATGGGGCAAAACTTCACACATTGAGGGTCCCCGAAGCAAAGGTGGCATTTGATCGATTGTTGCTTTTGCTCATCGAATTTTGGCCTGGGGGGCCGGAAATGTTGCTGACAAGCCTCGATACATTGCTTACAGCCGATACACAAGCTGTCATCAATGATTCGAGCAAAGGTGCCGCTTCGCTGCTCCACCTGCAGAGCCCCTACCGGGCAAACCTTCAAACAGGGAGGATCGCTGCACTGATAGCATACCTTAGGCCCGTAGTCCCCTTCGATGTACTCTTTTTCGACGGAAAGCCGTGCGAGTGAAGAGGTATTCCGGCCTTCGCTGTTAAGGTTGGAACAGACCATTTCGCAGACACGACATCCGGAACAGAGAGTCTTATCTACAAGAATGGCCATCTTAGCTAAGGCCACCTTTTGACCGTTGGCAAGGGTGGAAGCCCAGAGCAGATCCCCAAAGGCAACGACGTCACCCAGGGCTAAGGCGCCAAGCGTAAGGCCCTTGAGAAAAATACGGCGGTCAACGTCCTTGGCCATTTACATTCTTCCCTATCTGAGGACTAAGACCGAATCGTTCTGCTTCGGTGGTTTAAATTGAGTAGCAGGAGGCGAAAAAAAAGGTCTTATGAAGATCGGGCCGAAAGATTCGCCGGTTTCTTTAATAACCAGTTTGTAATAGTACTTCGATTCACTTCCCACGCTTTTATCAACATAATCATAAGCGTTCTTGCCGGGGACAAGATTTATCACATCCAATTCCTGATAAGGACCTTCCTCAAAGGTTTCGGCCCTTAGAATCTGTAATGACAGTTGGTTTTTCAGACCATCACTCGTCTTCCAGGTGCATTTGGGACAGTTGGTTTTTCAGACCATCACTCGTCTTCCAGGTGCATTTGGCTGCCCGGTAAAGGGGCTGGACCTTGAAATCCACAATGCTTGGATTTGCTTTCTGAGACATGGTTACTTGTGGGTCAAGAAAGGTAATAAAAAAAAATAGGGTGAGAAAAAACATTGCATATCTGGTCATAAACATTTCTCCATGTTTCTTTTCCGGATTAAAAACTCCCCCATTCCCCAAGAACAGGGAAACGGGGGAGTATAAGTTATATACCTGAATTGAGCGATTCGTAAAGATCCCACGGTGACATTTATACCCATACGAATAGGAAGCTGAGCGTTCATTTTCCAGAGTTAATCAAAACGAATGTGCTTCCAGATGGCTTCGGGTACTTTGGTTATCACTCCTCCTGCCTGGCGGACGATCTTTGCCGCTATGTCTATGATGTTTCTACGAAAAGCGGTCGTATGGGCAAAAAGCTGAAGAAGATGGAAAATTAACCCAAAACGACCTTGATGTCGTCTTGCTTTCTAGCGTATCCAATACCGAGTTTTACTGCCTGGGCGATCTGCTTCTGATACCAGGCATACATGCCAATCTTGTTTCACCGGAGACAAGGATCACACCGGGTTTGACTTCCTCGCCATGGGAAGGACCGCCGGCGATGAGGGACCTTCTTCCATCCATGATGATCAGGTCCGGCTGGAAAGGCAGGTTGATTTCCGCAGCCTGCTCGGGAACGAAGATATGGTTGAAGGCATGAAGATGCGCGCCTCGGTCGGCACGATGCAAAAGCCCAACGGATAGCTTCAGGCTCTGGGTAATTCCCCCGAGGAAATGGGTCTTCATCACCGGGGTATAAATGACCTTGTCGTAATTTCTGAGGTCCGCTGGATAGGACACGGTTCCATCCCCGCCACCGATCTTGCCCAGGTATTCGGCCTTGGCATTGCGGATGTTCATCCATTTTTCTTTTTCCCAGGTCTTGACAGGGGTGCCGGTTTCTTTGCCTACCTGATCGTACCCCATCATATTGATTACCCGCTCTGTTGGCCCCCATGGTCCGCAGGTATCGGCTACGGTCAGGTTGGTGTAGCCTTCGTCTTTTAGGACGACAATCAGAGCTTTCAGAAATGCATGGTCTGTCCCCCCTTGCGGCCAGGGATCCCCGGTGTTCATGTTGGGCTTGATGAGAATTTTATCTGTTTTTTTGAGGGATTTTTCAAACCCTCCAACGAGCTTCACAGCCTTCTTGATATCTCCGGTCAGGTCTTTATCCAGTTTGGTAGCCAAGATCATCCCGACCAGGGATCTCTTCTGATCATCAGCGTAGTAGTTTGGATGGAGATGAGACCACTCGACCGGAGCTCCTCCATTAATCAAACTATCAGGGGGTTTGTCGAAATAATCCTTGGGTATGGGTGCATTATTAATAAATTCTCCATACTGCATCAACTGAGCGTCCCTCATCTTCCAGATACCTGTCTGGACTGGCTCATCCAGGTCTGGAAGCCCCATGGCACCTGCATGGGCACGCTGCGGGCCCATCATTCCCAAGGCTGCGACGCCTGCCCCGCAATACTTAGCCACATTCGTGAAAAAACATCTTCGGGTAACCTCCTTAGAGCTCATCTTCCTTTCTCCTTTCTGAAAGTTAAAGGTCAATAAGGCCTGCCTTTTCCGAAATGCGATTCTTACCTGCTCCCGTCTTGAGATTCTGTTTCTGCCATAAACTTACACACATAGACCCATCCCATGTCTGCTCATCTGAGTTTCAATAGTTCCTTCTCGTAGGGACAGAAATATAAAAAGGTGAGATCTTTCCCATATTCTTCGAATGAAATATCGGCAAGTCGTTTAAAAGGTTGCAGGAAGTGGGCCAACCCCAAGTTGATATTCTCTGTCGGGAGAACGCTGTCCAGGTTGGGTCTTGTGCGAAAACAAAGGGGGCAATCGTGTGTCATGTGTCACCGTGCGACACATGACGATTCACAATGACACCCAGTGACACACGCAAGTCCGCGTCCAGGTGTCAAGGGCAGAGTGAAAGAGAGCATTCGAGTGGGTGAGGTCGGGGGTCGGGCCGAAAGCGCCGGGATAAACCGGCATAGAGTTGGGGATGAAAGAGGCCCAGATAAAAGGAGGAGCTGCTTCATTATGGCCCCGAGTCATGTGCGGATAGCCGCGAGGCTATACGTGATGCGGTTGACAGGGGAAAGCGCGGGCCAGCCATTGAGTTCCTATATCACCTATACGGGGCGCCGACCACGTGGTCCGAGAGGGAAGGCAACATTGTGAAACGGCGCTAAACAGCGAGCCGTCCACAGGTCCCGCGGGGTCTGAGACCCTGTGCATGCGTGGACACTCTATACATCGCGGAGCGTGAAGAAATCCCGCATGAAGCGGAGCATCCGCTGCAACGTGGTTGAGCGTCATGAAGTGGACCACTCCAAAGGGCTCACATCCGACCAGGCAATCCTTTCTTGCCGGCGCCAAGGCCAAGGAGCGTCCCATTCCTCTACACAGAATCGGCTAGCGGGACCCGGAGACGGGGAAGCACTACGTTTTCTTACAAATATCGGCCACCTTGTCGCTAAAACGATTTGCGCCGGATTGATTCTTGCCGACTATGCGGGTGAGGTTGTCCAGAATCTCAATCTCCCCAGAATTCTCTACCAAACGCTACCTTTTTTTCTCCTATCGCGCACGTTTCAAGAACGCTTGAACATTCGGCAGTCATTCCATGCTTCTCAACGGCGTCCGACGTCGCAAGCTGTGCCTCCAGCATCATTTTTGCGCCACCATGTTTTACCATCTCCTTGCCTTCCGCCATTGTGCTGCCGGTCATCATGCTTTCGCCTTTGGTTACCATGCTATAGCCGTCCGCCATCATTTTTTCGGCCGCCGTCAACGCTGCGTCTTTGATGCCTTTCTTGGCCATTATATCCATTACCATTTTGTTTCCATCCATGATCTGCTTTGAGCCTTCCATTATCGACTTCTTGCCTTCCTGGATTTTCTTGTCACTTTCCGCAGCTTGTAGAAATCCAGCGATAGCAAAAATGCCGATTGACAGACAAACGATTAATGAAGTTGCCAAAAACCTGCTGTGACTTTTCATCTCAATAACTCCTTTATCATCTTGGTGGGAAACAAAAACATTAGGATGGACCTCAGACTCTTAGTATCGAACCGCGGCATCAATCAGTAATCGACTGAAATCACCCCCTCTCCAAATAGGTGTATCGGCCTGTAATCACTTAGGAAGACGTAATGTATCAGATGTTAAGAAGTTTTTGGACTGTGAAGCACATGATAATGATGGTTTCATCCCCTGCTCGCAAACACTGTAATCCCAAATGTCAATGCGGGATGGTGTAGGGATTAACGGTTTTTGAAAAAGACCCTGAACCTCCAGCCTCCGGTTGATTGCAAGACGCGGGCCAAAAGCGCCGGGATACCCACATAAAAGGAGGAGCTGCTCCATTATGGCCCCGAGTCATGTGCGGATAGCCGCGAGGCTATACGTGATGCAGTTGACAGGGGAAAGCGCAGGCCAGCCATTTACCTACGAAATCACCCCAATCACCGGGGTCTGTTCATAGCCTGCTCGCAACGCGAAAGAATCGAGAGTACCTCGAAGGGCTGCTCGATATAGGTGAAAGAAGGGACCCCGAGGGGTTCGATATACGCCTTGCACTCATCCTCGAAGCGTTTGTCACCGCTAAAAGTTACAAAGACAGGTTTTTCAGGATACCTCCTCGCCAGATCGACCATAAAGTCAAACGACGGTATGCCGGTGTCCTCGGTAAGCATGAGCACTGTAACGACCGCATCGATGTTGGGGTCTCTGAGGACCGCTTCCATGCCCTCCCTGTAACCGAATTCGACCCCGCTTACCGAAGCGGCCGCCCAGATATCAACGGGATTTCTCATCCGAATAAATGGGGGGCTGATTTCCTGAAGCCTCCCCAGAGTCTGCGGTGCAAGGCCGGGTACTTCAAGCCCCAGGCGGATGCAAAGGTCCGCCAGGGTAACCAGCATAGCGCCGGACGGGGCGAGGAAACTCAGCCTTTTGCCCTTCGGCAGAGGCGCCATCGAAAGGGCCTTTCCCGCCAGGACCAGGTGGGTATAATTCCATATTCGGACTATGCCTGCCTGGCGAAGCAGGCCGTCAATCAGACGGTCTTCGGCGGCCATAGCTGCTGTATGTGCGACGGCGGCATGCCTTCCCGCCTCGGTGGCGCCGCTCTTCAGGACTATAACGGGCTTGAGCCTGGTAACTTCTCCGGCAATTTCCAGAAAGCGTGCCGGCCGCTTGAGGCTTTCAAGGTACATGATAATCGCACTCGTGTGCGGGTCTTCGGCCAGATACTCCAGGGCGTCACATTCGTCGATATCGATCTTGTTTCCCAGGCCAAAAACCCGGGAGACGCCAAAATGCTCGGCCGTCAGGATGTGCTTCATGGTATGGGTGGCAAAATTGCCCGTCTGGGCAACATAGGATACTTTGCCGGACCGGATCGCGCCGAGCGGGAAAAAGGTGGAAGTAAACCTGTGGGGCGTTGAGACATGACCCGATGTGTTGGGCCCCATGACACGGATCCCGGTCTCCCGGATCATATCGATGAGATCCTGCTGAATCCCGGCGCCGGATTCATCCACCTCGGCAAAACCTCCGGCGGAAAGCACAACATGGCGGATTCCCTTTGCGGCGCATTCTCGAAGGGCCCCAAGTGTATCTTTCGCGGGGAGAATGATGACGGCCAGATCGATTCCGTCAGGCAAACCGCTGATGGAGGTGTGAACTGGGAAGCCGAGAATTTCCCCGCCCTTTGGATTGACCAGGAAGAGCTTGTCGGCATAACCATTGGCAAGAATATTTCTTATCACGTCGTTTCCCGGCTTGTGGGGAGTAGCGGAGGCGCCAATGATTGCGACGCCGGCGGGC
>OMSV01000173.1 GCA_900290385.1 Syntrophobacter sp. SbD2
GGCTCCCGGAGCTTGTGAGCGGCAAGAAGATCGGCTGCTTTGGCTTGACGGAGCCCGAAGCAGGGTCCGACCCGCAGAGCATGAGGACCACCGCTGTAAAAAACCGGTCAGGCTATGTTCTTAATGGGCGCAAGATGTGGATAACAAACGGTTCCATTGCCGACGTAGCGGTAGTATGGGCAAAAACCCCGGACGGTAAAATCTGCGGCTTTCTGGTCGAAAAGGGTATGCGCGGCTTCTCGGCTCGCCCAATAGAGCGCAAATTCTCAATGCGCGCATCGGTCACCTCTGTTCTCAACTTCGATAACGTGACCGTCCCCGAGGAAAATCTTCTGCCCGGCGCTCAGGGTCTGAAATCCGCCCTGATGTGTCTCAACGAAGCTCGCTACGGCATAGCCTGGGGCAGCGTCGGCTCCGCTATTGCCTGCTACGAGACTGCGCTCAACTACGCAAAGTCCAGGATTCAGTTTCAAGCCCCGATTGCGTCCTTCCAGCTCGTGCAGCGAAAGCTCGCCATGATGTTGACGGAGATCACCAAGGCCCAGCTTATGTGCATTCGCCTGGGCAGACTCAAGGACGAGGGCCGCGCTCGCCACACTCAAATCTCGATGGCAAAAATGAACAATGCCCACGAGGCCCTCAAGATCGCAAGGAACGCCAGAGACATTCTGGGCGCAAACGGGATCAGCCTCGGATATGCGCCCATCCGCCACATGCTCAATCTCGAAACAGTAAATACCTACGAAGGCACACGGGACATCCATATTCTGGCTATCGGGCGTGACATCACCGGCATGGATGGTTTCAGTTGTAAACAAGCGGCCGGGCAACCGAGCGCGGCCGGGTCGAAATAGCCGTTGGCATGGGCCGCTTTAAGTGGCGGAATTGGAAAAGCGTATCGGCGCGCGGGATGAAAAAGCGAAATCGATGGCGATGTAAGAAAGAGAGAATTTTCTTCAAATTCATTCCCAAATGTTGCAAAATCGCCGGAAGTTTTGATTTGGGGAGAGATGCGCAGGGTCGGTACATTCCTAACCGAACTAAGAACTAAGAACTAAGAACTGAAAACTAAAAACTACCAGGAGTATCGATGTCAGTATGTGAACGGAAACTTTACACCATGAATCTTACGGGCAAAGCCTTGGAGCTGGGCCGCCGCACGCTCATCATGGGTATTCTCAACATAACCCCCGATTCTTTTTCGGATGGGGGCCGGTTCGCCGATTACGAGCTGGCGCTGGCACAGGCATTTGAGTTGATCTCGGCGGGCGCAGACATCCTGGATGTCGGAGGAGAATCGACAAGACCCGGATCTGACCCTGTACCTCTGCCCGTGGAACTGAAGCGGGTAATTCCAGTCATCCGGGCGGTGCGTGAAAGCAGCGACATCCCAATATCGATAGATACCAATAAGTCCGAAGTGGCGCTCCAGTCGCTTGCAGCGGGCGCAGACATAATCAACGACGTGAGTTCCCTGCGGTTTGATCCCGCCATGGTGAGGGTCGCCGCCGAATCGGGGGCGCCTGTCATCATGATGCACATGCTTGGCGAACCTCGTACAATGCAGGTCAACCCCGTTTATGAAAGCGTTATATCGGAGATAATAGCATTTCTGGAACAGCGGATGAAATTCGCCGTCCAAAACGGGATAGAGCGGAGTCAAATAATCATCGATCCGGGCATAGGGTTTGGTAAGACTGTTACGCATAATCTCAACATAATAAGGGACCTTGATCGCTTTTCTTGTATGGACCGCCCCATAATGCTCGGCGCCTCGCGCAAAAGATTTATCGGTAAAATCCTTGGCCGTCCGGAAGGTGAAAGGGAGTTGGGGACCGCCGTGGTGAATGCCTTTGGTATTGCGGCCGGGGCTCATATCCTCAGGGTGCACGACGTTGCTTTTCATCGGGAAGCGGTTGACATGGCGGAAACTGTTCGAAGCGGCTATTTTCCCGAAAGCTGACAAATCACTGCAAAAGTCGGGCGGTTTCACTTGAAGCCGTTTTTTTTGAGTGTTATGGAGATAGTATGGGAAAGCTTTTCGGGACCGATGGAATTCGCGGCGTTGCAAATGTCTTCCCAATGACGACGGACCTGGCGATGAAAGTCGGGTTCAGCACGGCGTATATCTTCAAAAAGGAGCACCGCCGGCCAAAGATCATCATTGGAAAAGATACCCGCCTTTCCGGCTACATGATCGAGACCGCCATCACTGCAGGGATCTGCTCCATGGGGGTCGACGTGCTGCTGGTCGGGCCTCTGCCTACTCCGGGCATAGCATTCATTACCAGCAGCATGCGCGCCGATGCCGGCATAGTCATTTCCGCCTCCCATAATCCATACGAGTATAACGGCATCAAGATATTCGCAAGCGACGGTTTCAAACTTCCCGACGAGACCGAGAACTACATCGAGGAACTTATCCTCAACGGCGAAATAGAACGGTTGCCCAAGCCGCCGGCATCCGAAATAGGCCGGGCTCGGCGTATCGATGACGCTCAGGGGCGCTATATCGTCTATCTGAAAAACACCTTTCCTCGAGACCTTACCCTGGAGGGGCTCAAGATCGTAATCGACTGTGCGCACGGGGCCGCCTACCGGGTTGCGCCCACGGTCTTCGAAGAACTGGGCGCCGAAGTGGTGCTTACGGGAGACAGGCCCAACGGGAAAAATATAAACAGGGAATGCGGCGCTCTTTTCCCCGAGCATATGGCCTCGGTTGTTCGCGAGCAGGGCGCCAACGCCGGTTTTGCCCTTGACGGGGATGCAGACCGGTTAATTATGGCCGATGAGCGGGGCGAAATACTCGATGGCGACCAGATGATGGCCGTTTGCGCAAAGCATTATATCGAGCACAACAAGCTGAAAGATAAAACGGTTGTGGCCACAATCATGAGCAATCTGGGGTTCGAGGTGGCCCTGCGCGAGCTGGGCGGCAACCTGATAAGGACCCCGGTGGGCGACAGGTACGTGGTGGAACAGATGCGCCAGAACGGTTACAATCTCGGGGGCGAACAGTCCGGTCACCTGGTCTTTCTCGATCACGGCACCACTGGCGACGGCATCCTCTCGGCCCTCCAGGTGCTTGCCGTTATGCTTCGCGAAGGGCGCCCGATGTCCGTGCTCAAGAATATTATGACCCATTACCCTCAAAAGCTGGTTAACGTTCCCGTCGGCGTAAGAAAACCTATAGACCAGGTCCCGGAAATAGTGAAGCTCCAGCGGGCCATGGAACAGCGGCTTGGGCAGGAGGGCCGGATTGTGATTCGCCCCTCGGGGACCGAACCCGTGATTCGGGTCATGGTCGAAGCGGCCGACCGTGAAGTTATGGAAGAAGTCGCATACTCTATGGCCTCATGCATCCAGAAGCACATGCCGGGCGACAGGGATGTCTGTGCCGCCCCCAAAGAGAACATGCAATGAGACCGAAAGCTGATCCCGGCAAAAGACTCAGCGGGGCCTTCTGCCCGCTGCTTACTGTCCGATGGAGTGTGCAATGCTCCTCGCATTAGATATCGGCAATACCAACACCGTGCTGGGCCTGTTCGACGATGGCGCACTGGTGCACGACTGGCGTATTCGTACGGAGGTCAACATGACTATCGACGAATACGCGATAACTCTTCGAAGCCTGTTTGCGGTCCATGGAATTCCCCTGGACAGCGTCAGTGACGTGATCATATCGTGCGTGGTGCCGCCTGTTTTGAACTCTGCCGAACGGTTTTGCCAGAGCTACTTTCGAACCACTGCTCTTGTGGTCGGGCCGGGAATCAGAACCGGTATGCCGATTCTCTATGACAATCCAAAAGAGGTGGGCGCCGACAGGATCGTAAATGCCGTGGCGGCCTACGAGCAGCGCAAAGACGCGGTAATTGTGGTCGATTTTGGGACGGCGACAACCTTTGATTATATTTCCGAGCGCGGGGAATACATTGGCGGAGTGATCAGTCCAGGGATCATGATCTCGTGCGAAGCGCTTTTCCAGAAGGCGTCCAAGCTCCCAAGAGTTGAGATATTCGCGCGCCCTCCCTCCATATTGGCCAAGAATACTATTTCCTCGATGAATGCGGGAATCGTATACGGCTATGCGGGCCTCGTCGAAGGAATCATCACGAGGATAAAAAAAGAGGTAAACCGCGATATATATGTGATAGCAACGGGAGGACTGGCGCCGCTCATCGCAAGCGAGTGCCCTATGATCAACGCAGTGGACGATTACCTGACACTCAATGGCCTGAGAATAATTTTCGACCGGAATAAGAAGCCCGCGTGATCCTCACATGAGCGATAGACAACAATACCAAAGCCTCGGCCCGGGAAGCTCTGTTGCGCTCGTTGCGCCGGCGAGCCCCTTCGAGGCCGATTTGTATGAAAAGGGCGTCCAGATCCTGCGCAACGCCGGATACGAGGTAGTTCCCGGCAAAAATATCTTCAAAAAGCAGAGCTATCTGGCCGGAACGGACCTGGACCGGCTCCAGGACTTGACCGAAGCAGTCCTGGACCCCAAGATCGAAGCGATCATCTGCATACGGGGCGGATATGGCAGCGGGCGGCTTTTGACCCAAATTCCCTTTTCCAGCTTCCGCTCCAACCCGAAACTCTTCATCGGGCACAGCGACATCACTTTTTTGCATTTTGGATTCATGAGCAAAGCCGGCTGGACCACTTTCCACGGTCCAAACCTCACCGGCATGAGCGAGGCGCCCCAAAAGGCCCAGAGCGTCCTTAGGGTCCTGTCGGGGGAGGCTTCGTACGAATGGAAGTTGGATCCGGAGCAGGTCCTTAGGCCAGGCGCCTCAACGGGCCGTGTTCTGGGGGGCAACCTGAGCTGCCTTGTCCACCTGCTTGGAACACCCTATATACCGGATATGACCGGCGCGCTGCTCCTGATCGAAGACTGCGGAGAAGCCCTCTACAGGCTCGACCGGATGATGAATCACCTCAAGCTGGCCGCAATACTGCCCCTGCTTGGCGCAATTTTGCTTGGAGAATTTACGGGATGCGCCGAAAACAATGACGTATGCACGATGGTGATGGATCATGTGAGCGAATATGACTTCCCAGTCGTACACGGCCTGCCCTTCGGCCACGGCAGCCGCAACGAGGTGATCCCGTTCGGCGCGCCCTTTGTGCTGGATACCGATGAACGTGTGCTTAAAATACTCCAAGCTCCGGTTGCCCGCTGATTCAGGACGACGCCTGGATTGCGAATTGAAGGCCGCCATAGGCCGAGGCGCTTTTTCCGGGGCCTCGCTTCTCATTTCCAGGGGCGGGGCGCCCGATTTTGAGCGCGAGTGGGGGACCGTTGAATCGGGCGGCGTTGCTGTGAACCGATCCACTCGCTTCGACCTGGCCTCTTTGACAAAGCCCCTGGTCATCGCTCCCCTCTGCATGGCTGCGGTTGAACGCGGATTACTCAACCTCGACGATACTCTTTCACGATTCTTTCCAGGTTCTGTGCCCACAGACAAAAAGGGGATCACGGTAAAAAGCCTGCTTTCGCACTCGTCCGGCCTTCCCGCATACCGGCCTTTTTATCTCGAACTGATTGAACTGCCCCCTGAAGCCAGGCCAAACGCGCTTGCGTCCATGATTTTGCAAACGGCCCTGGATACTGCTCCCGGCCAAACAGCCAATTACAGCGACCTTGGTTTCATGCTGCTGGGGTTGATTCTTGAGCGGCAAATGGGAGCCAGGCTGGACCGTCTCGCCCAGGATTATTTGTTCGCCCGGCTTGGAATAGATGAACTCCATTTTTGCCCGATTGACGCCATCCGTCCTCCGTCCTCCGGCATCCGTTACGCCGCCACCCAGATCTGTCCCTGGAGACACAGGCTTCTTTCCGGTGAAGTGGATGATGAAAACGCATGGACCCTGAACGGAGTGTGCGGGCACGCAGGGCTTTTCGGGACGGCGCGGGCGGTCTTTAAGCTGCTGAGTTTCCTTTGGAATATTTATGAGGGTAATTTAACCGACCCACTCTGGCCCCGCAGCCTCGTGCGGCTTTTCTGGACCCGGACCGAGGTCGCCGGAGGTTTGAGCGGCTGGTGTTTGGGCTACGACACCCCGAGCCGAAAGGGTTATTCAAGCGCCGGGCGGTATTTTTCCGGCAATACCATCGGACACCTCGGATTTACAGGGGTCTCTTTCTGGTTGGATCTGGAAAAACGGGCCCTTGTTATTCTCCTTACCAATCGTGTTCATCCAACACGGCAAAACGATGAAATCAGGCAGTTAAGGCCGGTCCTGCACGATATCATCATGGAAGCGCTCACATATGGAAACTGACGGAGTCAAGAAAATATACCTGGTGGGAATCGGGGGGATCGCCATGGGGACCCTGGCGACGATGCTTAAACAGAGCGGTTTTGAGGTGGCCGGATCTGATCAGAACCTCTATCCTCCAATGAGTACGCATCTCCGGGCCTTGGGCATTCCTATCTTTGAGGGGTTCTCGCCGCAAAACCCAAACCCTCAAAAGTTTGCTCCGGACCTCTTTATCATGGGTAACGTCATACGGCGGGAAAATCCGGAAGCCCAATTCATCATGGCGCAGGACCGGCCCTGTCTGTCAATGCCCCAGGCGATTTCCCGGCTTTTTCTCCCTGGGCGAAAGAGCATGGTTGTAACCGGGACCCATGGAAAGAGCACGACCTCATCTCTTTTAGCATGGGTCCTCGAGCGGGGTGGAAAAGACCCCGGGGCCTTTATCGGGGCCTTGCTCAAGGATTGGGGCAGGAGCTGCCGGCTGGGTTCGGGCGAATACATGGTGCTCGAAGGGGATGAATACGATACGGCCTTCTTCGATAAGGGACCGAAATTCCTCCATTATCAACCCTATACAGCGATAGTTACAGGCATCGAATTCGATCATGCGGACATCTTCTCCGGCCTCGACGTAATTTTGAAAGCGTTCCGCGACTTTGTCAGACTGATCCCGGAGCGTGGACACCTTATCATCAATGCCGACGATCCAAACAGCATGTCGCTCGCCTCTGAATGCAAAGGGTGCGTGATTACCTACGGCCGCTCGCACCGTGCGGATTGGCGTATTAAATGGGTTGATTTCCGCCCCGGCGAGGTATCTTTCCTGCTTCGAAATCCCCGGACCTTCCGCGAAGAGACATTCCGGTCCCCTCTCCCAGGAAGGCACAACGTCTGGAACATAACAGCCGTGATCGCTGCCGCAAGCATTGCCGGAATGACTCTAGACTCCATTCAGGAGGCGGTGCTGGCTTTCAATGGAATAAAACGCCGCCAGGACGTCATAGGAGAGTTCGAAGGAATTCTGGTGGTGGACGATTTCGCTCATCATCCAACTTCGGTTCACGAAACGCTCCTTGGTCTGAAGCTCTTCTATCCCGAGCGCCGCATTATCGCCGCTTTCGAGCCCAGGAGCAACTCGAGCAAGCGAAACGTTTTCCAGGAGCTTTACTCGAGCGCATTTTCTGCGGCGGACATCATCTGCATCAAGCAGCCGCCTGCGATGGACTCCATTGCCGAACCTCAACGCCTCGACGCCCAACGGCTCGTAGATGATATCTGCAAACGGCAAAAGGATGCTCGCTTCTTCCCGACTACCAGTGAACTGCTCGAGTTTTTGCTTCAGTCGGCTCGACGCGGCGACCTGATCGTCTGCATGAGCAACGGGAGCTTCGATGGGCTTACCGGCAGACTGGCAGCAGATCTTGGGCGTGTCCATCCGGAAACGCCTGGCGCAAACCAGAGCGTGACTGAGCGAAAATGAACAAGGAATGAACCAAATGGAGCGAATTCTTCTCCATATTTGCTGCGGTCCCTGTTCGATCTACCCGGTTTCGGTCCTGCGCGGCGAGAACCTGACCGTACACGGATTTTTTTACAATCCGCACATTCAACCTTATCAGGAATTTGAAAAAAGGCTCAACACTCTTCGAACCTTCGCGCAAAGCGAGGACCTGCCGGTTATCTTCCGGGCCGACTATGATCCGCAAACCTTTTTCCGGCAGGCAGCATTTCGCGAAACCAATCGCTGCCTTTACTGCTATTCTCTGAGGCTGAACGCGACGGCGAGCCTGGCAAAAAAGAGCCGCTTCGACGCGTTCACCACGACACTTCTTTACAGCAGGCACCAGAAGCACCAGTTGATAGCATCAATTGCTGAAGAAGCGTCCAGAAAACATGGGATCGCTTTCCTCTACAAGGATTTTAGGTCCGGATGGCCTCAGGGTCAACAGAGGGCAAAGGCGCTCGGCATGTATAGACAACAATATTGCGGATGCATCTACTCCGAGATGGAAAGGTTTCACCCAAAAGCCGCCGGGAGTGAAAAGCGTGAATAACTCGATCGGAGAGCTTAAGCCTTGCGGCATCCAGGTCGATGAAAACGGCGACTGGTTTCATAACGGAAACAGGATCTTCCGGCCTAAGATCCTGGAAACTTTCTATGAAAAACTGGACCAGACGCCCACGGGTGAATTTATCCTGACCGATTTTCGCGGACCCTGCCTCCTCGATGTTGCCGATACGCCCTTTGTGGTCTCAAGAGTGGACCTCGAGCACGATGAGTCCGGCCGGGAGCGGATTATAATTCGACTCAAAAACATTTCACGATCCGAAGTCCTGGATCCCGATACACTGGCAACCGGAAGGGATAATATTCTCTATTGCAGGGTGTCC
>OMSV01000159.1 GCA_900290385.1 Syntrophobacter sp. SbD2
CTACGAACAAGCATTTTAGCCTGTAACGTTGCTCCGCGAGAATAAGCGTTAACAGCAGCTGCAAGTCTTCGTCTGCGGCGGCGATACCGAAGCCATTCGCGTTCGACCAAGTGCGGTCAGGTGCAAAAATCTCCAGTTCGCGAATTAAATCCGAGGATTGCGGATTCCAGTCGCTATCGAAGCAGACGCATAGTTCGGTCTTCTCCGGCTCCCCGTAGCCGAGCCCGTAAAAGCCCCACACCTTACGCTGTACATCTGCGTGCCGGTATTGGAGCTCAAAGTAGGCGCCCGTCCAGCTTCGGCCATAGTCCCGCCTGTTTTCGTAACGCGAGTAGGTGAAGTCACCGTGGCTTGCAGCGAGAATGACCTCTTCAATCAGCGCACTGAATGATACCAGTGAGTACAGAGAGGCCGGGTCGAATCGGATGTCACGTAGTTCTATCATGTTACATACCCGCCTCACATACCGGAGGTACGCACTCACCAATGCTGAGTCGTTCTCGAAAGCACTGTCTACATGATTGACGAAATCGCGCCAGTGGAGCACTGACCAGCCCAGTTGTTCCGCTTCGATCTGTTGTTCCCTATCCAGAACGTGGTCGGTCAATAGCACCAGACGTGACCCGGGGTGGTCAGCGATTCGCTCGGCATACTGCCGCAGGTGGTAGTTGCGGTCGTAAATCTTTACCTCAATGAAGATCGTCTCAGAGTCGATTTTGCAGCTAAGGTCAACCCTGCTGGCCGCGCCGAGATCCACCTCCCTCTCGACTTTAACAGCCGTACCGGGAGGCGCTGCTGTCCCGACAAACTCCGCCAAGACTGCGGCGAACCTTGGAACCGCTTGACAAATCGCCCAAGTGACGTCAGAAAGGTCGGTCTCGCAGTATCGGCGCTCTTAGAGGCGCGAAAAGAAGTCGGCAACTTCTGTTGAAAGCGACGAAGACATGCTGCTCCTTTGGCTGTTAACGAGGCTCTTCTGCTGGAAGAGCAAGGTTATGCACTGAATATTAGAGTCATCCCATTATCATTTTCAAATACAAAGCAAATACCGCGCCGTCAACCTTTTCTGTCCTTTTCATGTCCATCACATTTGTTAACTTTCACAGGCTGCCTCAAGACACACGCACCCGATTCATTATATTGTCTCCCTGCAATGATCTCACATTGGTAGGCCCCAACGTAAATTCAAAGCCATATCTCTTCTGGAAGACTCACCCGATCTATCACCTTCCGATCGTTGTAATGAGCGTTTTCCAAATTATTTGATGTCCTTTTCAATCGGATAATCCGCCTCCATCCAGGCCTTTATGCCGCCCGGGCAGCGGTAGACGTTCGTATAGCCCAGCTTTACCGCCCACATTGCTGCGTTGTGGCTGCGGCCGCATTTTGTGAACCCGCAATAGAAGACGATCTTACGACTCTTGTCTGGGCCGAGGAGTTTCTCGAGGGACGCTTTTTTTGCCTCATCCAACTGCGACATTTCTTTTACAGGAAATTCGATCTGAAGCGCGGTGGGAATATGGTTTTTCTTATAGCTGTCTTCGAGGGGCATAGTATCGACTATGAGCATTGGTTCTTTATTATCCATCCACGCCTTCAATTCTTCGATTGTTACTATGCCGTAGCCGCCATTTTTAACCTGATTTGCGAATTGAACCGCAAGTTTTTCGGTCTCCGTTTCTTTGCTGCCCCATTCGAGTACATAAGCGGCCGTGCTTATGCTGCACGCCATAATAAAGCCTAGGACAAGATAGATGAGTTTTTCACGTTTAGTCATCATTTACTCCTTTCATTGGGCGGTGGGGCCGCCTGCCGGCTCATTAGTTGTTGTGGAATTCATATTCTGCCAAATGCGATTGTGAACCCGTTGGCACGCGATGAGATAAAACGAAACGGCCATTAAACCCAGGTCCCTCAGAAAGGCTATAAAAAGGCTGTTCCTTGCATGGATCTCCAACTGGGAAAAACAGCCGCAGTCTACATTGAGATTTTTCGAGATTGCGTATCCCAGGACGAGGAGAAAGAATGTCAGAAGCCCGCAGATGGCCGCAAGACCCCCACGAACGTTTAACAAAAGGCAGAAAGCCGCCAGAACTTCAATGGAAGGAATGCCTATTGCCGCAGGAACGAGCAGTTGCTCAGGAAGCAGACCGTATGCGGAAATGATGCGGGCAAAGGCGCGTGGGTCAGCAAGCTTGGCACTTCCGGCAATGAGAAAAATTCCTCCGAGCACGAGGCGCATAAGACAGCAAAGCCAGGGGGAACGAAAAAGCAATGTCAGAAACGATGTCAAGGCAGACCCTGGAATATTGTAAATTTCGTACCCGTTCACAGCAGACGCAGAGACGAAACATCCTCACACAGAGACACAGAGGACACAGAGGCCGCTGAGTCAAGCGGGAAGCAAGAAGCGACAAGTTTTTGCTTCTTGCTCCTTGCCTCTTGCTCCTTGCCTCTTGCTCCTTGCTTCCTGCTCCCTGCTCCCCGTATCAGTTTTTAACGCGCCCGAGCCGCTCCGGTATGCCCATTTTTTTCATCACAGAGGCAGTGGCAGGCGGCACGAGGTGTTCCCATGCCTGACCTTCGACCAGGCGTCTTCTGACTTCCCCTGCACTTATACCCTTCTGTTCGGCGGATTTTATCCAGAGCACTTCCACGTTGAGCCCCAGAGACTCAAACATATCAAGTTTCCTCTTCCCCCAATCATCGTAGATGGACAGATAAAAGACGGCATCGAGCGGGACATAGAAGCGATAGAGTTCCGGGAAATTAATAGGAAAGGGCACTATGGAAAACTCCGCAGGGTCAAGACCACTCTCGAACATGACCTCCCGAATAATGCGGTAGCGTTCAAAATATGTGAGCGGGTTAGCTTCAGGCGAACTTCGATTGGGATCGGCCGCATCCATCTTTGTGAGGATGGGATCGGGGTTGGTGATTCCGATCACCAGTTGCCTGCACCGCTGCCTGGCGGCCAGGACATATTTCAGATGATCGAGATGGAAAATCTGAAAACGGCCATGAACGACTCCAGTCTCTGTCATAATCATCCAGGAATCTTATAACGGGTCAGAGTGTTTGTGAGTGAAAAAAATGCGCCTGAAGACAACGACATTTGGATGCACTGCAAGATAGGTCAGCCCAAGGAGCGGGGCCGGCGGCCAAAAGAAGCTCGCCCACGCGCAAAGCACAATCACGCTTGTCCTTGTCCCCTTGCTTGCCAGCGTCGGCTTCCCCAACGCAATCCCGAGACTTTCAGCCCTAGCGGTGGTGTAGCTAATGAGGCTGCTGCCGGAGACTGCAAAAAACGCCATTACCAGCAGCAACGGGAGGGGCAATCCGGCGGGAACCCTTATGAGATAGACAACCAGCCCGATCGTCAGGGCAGTGTCAAAGTAGCGGTCAAGAACTGAATCCAGGAAAGCCCCTCCCCTGCTCTGCATGCCGGTAAGCCTCGAGAATTGCCCGTCAACCCCGTCGAGCACCTGGGCGAAAGCAGCGAGAAACCCCGCAAGCCACCCGCAACCTAGAGCGAAAACGACCCCGGCAAGAACCCCCGTGGTCGTTGAGAGCACTGTAATCATCCATGGACGCAACCATTGCAGATTGATGAGGTGAGGGGTAATTCGCGCGGAAAGATTGAGCTTGATCCACTTGAGGATAAACCTGTCCGACGGCTTTGTTTTCCATTCGTCATGCGGCGCTGCGTCAACCGGATTGAGCTTCATTTTCCCGGCTTTCGAGATACTCACGAACTATTTTCAGGGTTGTCAGAAGAGGGGCTTCCTCCCGAAGCTCGAGGACCCACCAATTACATGAAAGCGAGCAGAGAAGGTCCAAGCGGCCCCGGACATCATCCAGACACACGGGAGGGACATGCCGGTCATCGACTTCTTCGTGGTAAACGTGCGCATTGAAAACGCGTCCGGGATGGGGCATGACGAAGTCTTCAAGATCGAATATCCGGCATTGAACCGACTGACAGACACGGGCATGCCCGATATCGAGGGTAATACCGGCGTTAGTCTTCCGAACCAGTTTTTCGAAAAGCTGCGGCCTGCTCGACCAGCCGGAGGCAAGGTTCTCCAGACAAAGGCGCACGCCGAGCTCTTGTGCATAGCTTACAAGTTCGGCCAGTCCGTCCATAGTACGATTCCAGGAGAGGCCTTTGGGCGATTTTCTTCCCAGTCCGAGGTGCACGGTCATAAACCGGCCCTCAAGCCTGGAGATGACCTGGCAGGCTTTTTTGAATACTTCCATGGCCTCACCTGCCTTGAGATCGTCCTCATCGCCGAGATCGACGCCCTTGAAAGCACAATGGTACCGGACCTCCAGCCCCTTAAGGCTCGAAATCTCCCGCAGAAGCCTCGATTCTTCAATTTGATTTCGAGGAAGGCCCTCCAGTTCGAATGTCCAGTCCACACCGGAAAAACCGTGCTGTACTGCGGTCTGCCTGAGAACGGCGGCGTCAGGAATAAAATTGCAGATGGCGATCGTGGGCAAATTCATTCTTCTTAAAACTCATTTCAAACGGAAAGCTGAAGCTGAACACGAGGCTTTCTTGCCGTAGCGTGAGCGGATGAGCCCCATCTTACCATTTCTGAACACGAGGCTTTCTTGCCGTAGCGTGAGCCGATGAGCCCCATCTTACCATTTCAAGGAAAGCCTCAATTCTCGTTCGCAACTGCTCCACATCTGAATTGGAATAGTCCGTTTCCACGTGGAGAAACGGCAAACCGTGGTTCTTTTGGACAGAATCGCCGATTACCCGCGATTCTATATTATAAGTATGGCAACAATGCCAGGTAAGATCGACGACACCGTCAATTGCGTATTCACTTATAAGCCGGTCGAGCAGAGCCGGCCGGCCGGTATTTGGGGTAATACACGAACAGGGAATTTGCAAATAACGGCGGGCCAGCGCCAGAAAGGGGTCTTTTTCCTCCTCGTCCACCAGCAAATCCAGTCCTTTAACGCCCGTACAATTCTCGATACACACCACAGCCCCTCCGGATTCCTCGATAATGCCGAGCACCTTTTCGGAACCCTTTCCAATGGGGCAGCCGGTGAGAAGAATCCTCGGACCATCCGGCTCGAAAGGTGAAAAACCATCGGCTTCAATAGCTTCCATCTCTGCGATGAATACCTGGAGCAGATCGAGATACTTTTCGGGGTAGACGAAGAAGCTCTTCGTCTCCATGACGGTCAGCATATCCAGCCCGGAAAGAGGAACGCGCTCAGCGGCCTGAAAACGGGAAATTTTCCTGATAAGTTTGCGTATTTTATTGTGGATTCGGATTTGAAACCTGAGATGGTCTCTATCTATCCTCTGACCCGTGGACTGTTCGAGGAAGCTGCCGAACCTGAGGATTTCCTCATACCAGAAGTGAAGAGCGTGCGGTTCAGCATTATTATAGGGCAGGTGCATAAGATGGAGAGGTTTGATGCGCCCGAGAAACTCATACATCTTTTTCTTGCCGTCGCAGGTGGTCTCGCCGATCAAAAAATCGCTTGTCGAGAAATACGGGCATGTATCGGTAACGGCATAACCATAGCTCGATTTAATCAACGGGCACAGATTGGAAGGAAGGGTCATCTCCGCCTCGGCGATCGGTTTTTCCTTCTTGCCGCAAAGGCTTACTGGTATGGCTCCAGCGGCCCGCACAATCTCAACACCCGCCACTTTTTGCCCTTTTTCCTGCAATTGGGAAACGTCGAGCAGAAAGCGCTCACCAGTATTTTGAAACTGTCCGAAACAACTTGGTTTCAGATGAGGTCTCCATCAGCCCTTGCGGCGGAGGGCATCAAAAATCAAATCCGGCCTTGAGATTGAATTCCATCAGCGCGTCATCTCAACGAAAGCTTCTACGCGGGTCTTTAGCTGCTCCACATCCTCCATACTGTAATCTGTTTCGATGGCAAGCATCGGGATGCCGGCCCCGGTGAGCGCCTTTTCGACTTTGAAAGCTTCCATGGCATAAGGCTGGCAGAACGACAGCGCGTAATGGATCACACCCTTTACATTCAATTCCCGAGCCATCTTTACGATATTGTCCAACCGCTCGGTGTTCGGTGTAAAGCAGGCGCAGTCGATTCGCATATACCTGTCTACAATGGCGTCCAGCATGCTGTCGACCGTCAGGCCCCCTTCGTCGACCAAATCGCGCGTATTGCGAGTCCCTATACAGGATTCTTCGCCAACGACAATGGCGCCTGAAGACTCGATTACATAGGGCAGCTTCCAATTTGGAACGGCCATGGGGCACCCTGAGAGCATCAACCTGGTGGTCCCTTCAGGGGCGACTCCGATGCCGCTTTTCACACGTCCATCGAGCTCGTCGCACAATTCCTCGATCTTGGTGGTGAACCTTACAGGATCGTCATAGAAAGATATCTGGTTTATCAGGAGAGCATCTCTTCCTGAAATCGGCGCAGGGACAGCCGCACGCAGCCGGCTGAGCCTCTGGAGGACGCGTCGGCGGTTGTTCAAAAGATGAATAGCGTCTTTGAGGCTGTCGGCTGTGATTTTGTTTCCCGTTGTCTCCTCGACCTGGCTCTTGAAGCGCTGGACTTCACTTTTCCACAGTTGCCGGTCACAGGAGTTTTTCATTTGGGGAATTTCCATCACGTAGACCGGAGAATAGTCGGAAAAAATTTCGTAGGCCTTTTTCTTGCCGTCACAAGTGGTCTCACCGACTATAAGGTCGCACGATTCAATGTAGGGGCAAAGCCTTGAGAGCTTGAACCCGACAAATGATTTGATCAAGGCGCATGTATTCCGGGGCAGCACTTTTTCGGCTTCTGCGCTTCCGATTTCCGCCCCCGCGCACAGGCCTACCTGAATGCCCCCGGCCGCGAGCACTATTTCTTCGGGGACAAAGACGCAGAAGGTCCCGACAATCTTCTTTCCCAGGGCCTTTGCATCCTGAAGCTCCTTAATCCTGAGCCCGTGGACTTCTGAGAGCACGAAATCGAGATATTCCATACCCTTCAGCCGCCCCTGCTGGCTCATGTATATGTCCCCGTAAAACTTCCCGAGCACTTCGAGCAACCCCGCATGGGCGTCCAGGTCGAGATTTAGTTTCTCCCACATTGCATCATACGAACTCGACATATCTTTGCCTCCTGGTTGAATTTTTGAGGGGTATATAAATTGTATTTTCCTATATGTCAAATAGATATTTACGATCTATTTTTTTAGAAAGTCATCCAAACAGGGCATGGGACCCCGCCGCGCGGGTGGGTGGGCGGGCTGTCGAGATCGGCCCACCCACCTGCGAGGTAAGCCCTCGATTCCCTTATACCGCATCGACAAGATTTCCTGTAATGAGGGATTTGTTCCTATCCAGCTAATATAATTAGAATTACTGAGGGGTGAGGGGTCATAAGCGCTAACTTAAGCGCAGCATCGTGCCGGCGAAAGCCCTGCGAAAATCGGAAGAAGCC
>OMSV01000204.1:0-14108 GCA_900290385.1 Syntrophobacter sp. SbD2
TGCGAGGCGCTGGTACCGCCAGCCTGGATCTCGACTGCCCGCCCACCCACCCGCGAGGCGGGCGGCGGCTCGCCGCCGCGCCGCAGGATGCGGCGAATGAGAGCGTACTCAACCCCGGCAAAACGGGCCGCCTTCCTTATGTCACCGAAGCCCTCGGCCAGCCGGGCGATCCATTGTTCGAACGCCAGGGTCGCGGGGGAGTCCTCATGCGCCCATGGAGCGGGCGGTTGCTGTTTCCCATGTTCAGGACAATCCACGATTGGAAGCACGGCATGCAACCAGGTCATTTTTCCGCACGTATCCAGGTGACGCCAGGTCTTTGGAGGCGAAAAACCGCAGACCGGGCATGAGAGGTCACAGCGGGGACAGGGGAGCCGGGCCGTCTGTGCACATTCGAGATGCACCTCCACTATTTCCGATCCCTCTTTCGCCACAACCGCTTTCACGGTCCAGGGAGAAGCAAGCTCAATAAGATGCGCGTAAAAGTCCGGTATTCCCATCATGTTGTCAGTCCGGCATTGAGGAACCCACGTCCCCTAGACGAATTGTAGCCTAGCCCCTTGTGGGCGTTCTTTGTCGCCAGCCATCCAATCATAAGAGATATTGGCTCTGTCCCAGTGCTGTGAACATCACGGCAATGGATTCATGTGTCCGCTCCACGGCCAATCCTCAGGGCGTGCAACCAGCCCCTTGCGAACAGCGTTGTCCAGAATATATCGGGCAATGCGGTACAAATCTTCTTCCGCGCGGACGATATGATCGTAGTAGCGGGGCTGCCAGAGTTTGCCGCGCCATCCTGCCGCCCAAGCCCGGTTCGTCGTTTTGCCTTTATATCGATCTGTGAACTTGAGAACGGAAACGCCCTCCATTTTAGGGCTAATCAGAAAATGGATATGGTCGGGCATCAGGCAATATGCGAATACTGCGCAGTTCTGCCGTTCCTGTTCCTCCCTCAAGACGTCCAGCGCCAGTGTGTTCAGGCCATAGATGACAAAGGGAGACTGGTTATTGTAGGCCCGGATGGTCATGAAGTATACATGATTTGCGCGAGTATAGAGCTCTGGAGCGAGCCGTTGATTCACTGGAGGGCAATAGGGTTTATCCCACGGCATGGTTTTGTTTTTTTTCTAAATAACGCCCACAAGGGGCTAGACTACGGTTTATTCTCGGCTCCTCCCACGACATGGTTTTGTTTGCTACAAAAGACCGTCTACTATACTACTGTTCCCAAATTTGCAAAAGTTGCCTCTTTATCAGCTCCATTGCCGAGAGCCTTTCAGCTAAACGGGATTGCTCCAGGGCTGCTTCTTTTTCTCCCTTGAGGCGCAGTTCAATGCCGCTTTCTATTGCCCTGGCTATTGCGCCGGTGACAGTGTCCATATTGCCGATTATTCGGGACCTGAAAAGTGATGCGCTGCGCTTAAGCCTGTCCAGGAAGTCCGACCTGAGCCTGCCGGCCTGCATCTCTATCATTTCCAGCATGTGCCGTTTCCTCTTGCCGAGAATGATTTTATTGGCGGTCCGCAGGGCCCAGTCTCTCAGACGCTGGAATTTCCACTTTCCGCTTATGTACCTGGGCACGACCTGCGTCAGGGAATCGGCCAGCATGTCAAGACCGACCGCATCGCCTCTTAGTTTGTAATGAAAGGAAGACTCCGAGGTCCGTATGGATTCGGCCTCAATGGCTTCGAACGGAACGGAAAAGAGCTGGGAGGAAAAGTCGAGGAGCGAATCGGTCATCCCATTAACCTTTGAGGCAAACCGGCCGCAAATGGAGTCAAACGATTTCGAGAGTTGTGCATCTTCGAGTTCCCGCCACGCCGTGAATTCCTCCTGAATTTTATCCAGAACAAACTTTTCAAGGGCGTCGTTAAGCTCTTTTAGGGAGAGGTCCTTTTTGGATTCATAGAACAGATTGAACTCCTCTTCCATCTGCGAGACGAGTCTGGCCTTCAGGTCTGCGATCCCCCTGTCCATCTCCCCTATTATGAGGCGCTCGATCTCTGCGCTGAAAAGGGCGTCGAAAGTGATCCTTTCCTCGATGAGTTCCTCTTTTCTCCTCTCAAAGGCGGCCACCTTCAGGCGGATCTGTTCGACCGGGGCGTCGAGGGACTTCAGCTCCAGTTCTGTCTCGAGTCTTGCGCGGGAAAGGACCTTTTGGAGGTTTTTTGAGACAGACTCGATCAGGACCTTGCCCTTTTCCTTTACCAAAAACCGGCCGAGGGCTTCGGAGAAATCGGGAAGCCCGCTGTCGGCAAGGGCTTCCGATGATTCGCCGAGCTTTGCCTGTAGGGCCAGTTTGGCGGAAATGGGAAATATCCTTATATCCGGCCCCATGATCTGTTCTAGCGCCTCTTTGGCAAACAGCAGGGAGCTGCCGACCTCTTGTCCGGAGAGGTAGTCGGTCTTGTTCAGGAGAAAGAAGATTCTGCCTGCGTATTCGCGCACATGGTTCAGGAACTCGATTTCGGCGCTGCTCACGGGCTGGTCTGTCGAGAGCAAAAATAGGGCTGCGTCGGATTTGGGGAGGTAGCGGTATGCCATGTCGGTGTTGTGAATGTAGACCGACCCGACGCCCGGCGTGTCCACCAGCCGAACGCCGTCTTTGAGGTAGGGTGAGGGATAGAGGACAAGGACCTCGGAGACCTCCTTTTCGTTTTTGGGGTTTCCGGTCTCGGTAACATACTCGGGGATGGATTCAACGGGGATATCGACTTCTTTCCCGTTTGTGAAGAAGACCTTTGCGCCCGTCGTTTCTCCGTAAACCACTATTGTTACTATGGAGGTCAGGGGAACGACTGAAACGGGAAGTATGTTTGCACCGAGCAGGGCGTTTATCAGGCAGGTTTTGCCGCGCTTGAACTGCCCTACCACTACCAGGTTGAATGTGTTGGTCTCCAGCTTATGCTTCCACTCGACACAGGCAGCGCGGTCCGGGAGGCCCAGGTCGAGCATCTGTTCTATTACTTCGAAGATACGCTCTCGGCGATATTTGAAATCACCGATTCCCTCCCCCTGGCAGCAAATCGGTTCCGAAACGCCATACATAAAATCTCCGATCAAAAACTCCACACTCCGCTAGGTGGGGCAGGAACTGAGAAATATCCGATGGGCAGAGACAAAGACGCCATTGAGCCATGTTTGCATCAATAGCGCTGATAAACTATAATTAGCAATTCGTCAATCGCAAGGCAAAACTCAAACGCCGTATGCTGGATTTCTGTCACCCGTTATGAGGTATTTCGGCATGTTGAAGCAAGTCGTTAGAGCAGGGATGGGAAGCCGGAGTGCGTTTCTGCCGGTTCTTTTTGTTTTCATCGGCCTTTGTTTTACTCCGGGAGGAGCACATTCGGCTGAAGACTTTTACGGTAGTCTAAAGCAAAAGCTGGTACAGGACGGTTTTTCGCGTCAAGAAGTCGCCAATACCTTCCAATGCGTTCCGCCTCCGATGTTCAGGCTCGTATCCCAGACAATGAAAATCCGGGAAGGCCAGGTGAACTACGACCATTTCCTTGCGCCATCGGAAATAGAAACTGCGCGGGAGTTCATAGCCGATCACAGGGATTGTTTCCGGAGAGCTGAAGCTGCATATGGCGTCGAGCCCGAGATCATTGCGGCGATTTTTCTCGTTGAAACCCATTTTGGAGCATATACCGGAAAGACCCCAACGCTTGCGATCTTTTCGACCTTTGCGATAATGAATGCGAAAGCCAATCGAGACAAGGTGTGGAAGCTGCTTTCACCCCTGGACCGCAAAAAGTGGTCTCGCCAGGCCTTCGACACGAAGCTGATCGGCCGCTCCGGTTGGGCTTACAGGGAGTTGTCGGCCCTGCTGGAGTTGAAAAATACGCACGGGATACAGCCAGGATCGCTCAAGGGGTCTGTGATGGGGGCAATCGGCTGGCCGCAGTTTCTGCCGAGCAGTCTTGTAAAATTCGGCGCAGACGGGAAGGGCTATGGCCGCATAGATCTCTTCAACGCTGAGGACGCAATTTTCAGTACGGCCAATTATCTTCGGGGCCACGGGTGGTGTGAGGCAAAATTTGCTTCCGACAGGGAAGCGGTAATCTGGGACTATAACCACAGCAAGGCTTACGTACGAGTTGTTCTGGGAATAGCCGAAAGGATCAGGGGGGATGCGGTGAGAAATTGAGGATTCAGGAATTGTGGAATGCAGGAAATTCCTAAATTCCTAAATCCTTAAATCCTTAAATCAACAACATTAGCTATAGCTTGTAGCCAATCTTGCGAAGCAGGTCCTTGCGCCAGTTGATGTCAGCTTCGTCTTCCACGCCCCTGGTTGCAAAACCGTCCACAACCCCCATGACACCCCGGCCCAATTGCGTTTCTGCCAGAATGACCTCGGTTGGGTTGGCTGTGGCGCAGAATATTCGGCACACCTCCGGGACCATTTTAATTGTGTTCAAAACATTTACCGGATAAAAACCGGGCCCGAGAAAAACGATGAAGCTATGACCGGCGGAAATAGCTTGTGCGTTTTTGCGGGCAAGTTCGATCATGTCCGGGTCGGTCCCCGACCATCGGACCAGGCATTTGCCGGAGGCTTCGCAGAAGGCCATACCAAACCTGATGCCCGGCACAGCGGACACCAAGCTTTCGTGGATGTCCTCCACGCTTTTTATGAAATGAGCCTGGCCAAAAATGAAGTTGATCTCTTCGGGTTTTTCGATTCTCACAGAAATGAACTGCATCATCTGCTCCCTTTCGCAATGAAATTCCTGCCCTGCCATACCGTCCCCTGATTTTTTACGAGATCTAAAGGCGTAAAAGAGCGGGGACGAAACACCCCGCTCTATATTTGCAACCGAAAAGAGCACTCGCGTTCTTTTTTCTTTTCCCCCCTGATGGTGAGGACATTCCCGGCCAGACTGATATCCAGGTGCTTTGGATCGATCCCTGGCCGATCAGCTTTGACGACGAAGCGGTCATCAGCTTCGGCGATATCGAAAGCAGGCATCAGTTCTCCGTGCTCTTTCATCAAGGAGGGCATCAGCTCGCGGAAGACCCTGGAGGGCATAAGCTCATTAATGAGCCTGTCTGCCCAGTTCAGAGCAAAAGGAACATTTTCCGGCGGCCGCTCCCGTCGATGGACCAAAATTTCAGCCATAATTACGCTCCTTTAATTTATTTGAGTATAATCTTCAAGCACGGAAGTTTTGGAAAAATAGATTGAAGGAGAAGGAAAGATTATACTCGGTTTTTTTTGAGGTTTGCTCACCTTTCTATATAACGCAACCGGCCCCTCCCGTTGTCAATGGACCCTGAAGTGCTGCCGGCCAACCGATGAAGTGATGAAATGTGGGGAAAAGACCCCAAAAAGATGGCCACTTCAACTCGCCGGCCTCACCGGAATTCTTCGCCCCGCGAGGCTTCCGATTGGATTTTTTGGGACCAAAAGAAAGAGATTTTTAGGGCTGCATTAAGTTGGCAAGCGTATTAAATTATTATTAAATCAGGTTCGCATGATATTCTTTACGAAAGGATCACCATTATGGAAGGCCGAGTAAAATGGTTCGATGGCAACAAGGGGTATGGTTTCATTGCAACCGGCAGTGGAAGAGATTTGTTCGTGCATCATAAGTGTATAGATGGAGAAGGATTCAAGAGTTTGGGTGAAGGTGATCGGGTCAGCTTCGAAGAGCAGGTGGGGGCCAAAGGACCTATTGCCGTCAACGTGAGGAAGCTCCATTGATGTTGCTGAAAGGCCGGAGCTTCCACTTGCCGGAAGGAAAACGGGCTGGTAACTCAAGCCGGCTTGTTTTCCACTTTTGATGTCTGTGCGTTCTGCATGGCTGCGTGCACGGATCGCCGCTTTTATCATGTCAGGGGTATTTTTTCTCGATCAAGTATCGTAAAGGTATTATATACGCCTGTCATACGAGTAGGGGTTATCGATCGAGGGAAAGCATGAAGCTTAAAAAGGTTGAACCCCGAGTGACCATTTCAGTTGCCCACCTGCACCGTGTTTGGCTCATCCCGGCTTTTTTTCTCAACTTCCCAAAAAAGGTGTTGCTCTTCTTTTTCCCGTTGAGTATTTCCGCCAAGCGTGTTCACTGGGCTTCCTAATCCGACCTCTTGGGGCTCAGTTGTAATATATACATATAGAAGAGGGATGTCAACCGCGAAATCACCAGGTTAGCGAGGCTGGGAAAATGGGCCGAACCCCCGAGAACGGGAATGAGAAAGGGAAGAACAGTTGCCGTCAAGGCGATCAGCTTGGCGGGAAAAGATCGGGTGGTCGCGCTCGCCTTGTCCCTAATAAAGTAGAGCGCAATGAGCAGAACTTAGGATATTTTTCATTTCTTTGCTTCATCAGTTACGGTCCAGTCCTGTTATCGCATCACTGAGGACGCCGATGTAGGGCAGATTACGGTAAAGCTGGCGAAAATCAAGGCCGTAGCCCACTACGAACCTATCCGGGATATTGAAGCCTCTGAAGGCAATCGGGATTTTAACGATTCGGCGGGCTTCCTTGTCCAGGAACGTGCATACGCGGATGCTTCGAGGCTGGCGGGCCTCGAGGTTGCGCAGAAGGTAGCCCGCTGTCATTCCGGTATCTATAATCCCTTCAACAAGCAGTACGTCCCGGCCTTCAATTAGACAGTCGAGATCTTTTGTAATGCGCGCCGCGCCGCTGGGCAGGTGCATGCCCCCGTAACTCATTACGGCGATGAAATCCATCTGCAGGGGGATTTCGATGTGCTTTACCAGATCGGACATGAACAGTATACATCCCTTTAGCACCCCCACCAGCAGAGGCAGACAATCCTGATAGGCGGCGGCTATCTCTGTGCCCATTTCGACAATGCGCCGCTGAATCGCCTCCTGTGTGATCAAAATCTCCACAATGTCATTGGACTTATGATTCATTGGCGCCCAGCTTGCCGGCTAGTAAACCGTACTTGGCCAGCAGGTTGTAAAAATCCCGCTGGTAAAAGATGCGTATATTGACCTCGGGATAGAGCCGCCGCAGTTTCCGCACTTTCCGATTCTTGCGGGTCACCAGACTTTGTTTCATGGTGGTGAGTTCAATATATAGGTTTTGTTCGGGGAGGTAGAAATCGGGTGTGAAGGCTTCTGTTATCCTGCCTTGCGCATCGGTCTCCAAAGGGAAAGTTCGAGGTTCGTATTCAAATGGGATGCGGTAAAATTCGAGGAAGCGCGCAAACTCCTTTTCAGCGGCATTGGCAAAGCGCCCGCTGTCACGTTTTTCGGGCATTTGAGGCAAGAGATCTTTAACGATCCGGTCCCTCGGGACTTGCCTAAGACCCATCTCATCAAGAGCTGTCACAATGAGCTTTAATGCCTGCTCAATCGACAACCGGTCCATTCGCAGGGTCAAATCGTAGAGGTTGGGGTCCGCCTGGTTCAGGTGATAGAGAAAACGCAGGTAACGGGCACGCTCTGTCTCCAGGCTTTTGATCAGCCTGCCGGCTTCCCGCTCGGATAGCCTCTCGTGGGTCCTCACCTGCAGAATGCGGAATTTACGCGGAGCGATAAACCGCACATGCAATGTGCCGGGGCGATCGCGGAACAAGCCCTGAGCGCCCCTGCCGATTACCACCAGGTCCTGTTCTTCCGCCAACTGGGCAATAAGGTCCTGCAACAACCTGGCGCAAGCTTCGGTTTCCGCATCGATTTGACGGCATTGCCCCGCAATCGCTTCGTCCACCTTTCGCAGTCCGGCCTCATCCAGATCCATTTCACCAGAGAGTTGAGCAAGCCTGGTTTTATCTACGAGCGAAAATCCCAGGCGTCCGGCAACCCGGGCTGCAACTTCTTCGCCCAGCGATCCCGGCTCTCTACATATCGTTATGACCGCCATTGTTTTTCCGTAAATGATGAGTTGGCAGATTATACCTTCAGCAGACAGAGGAAAGAAAGGACAAACAAGAACCCGGCGAGCTTTGGCAGTCCGGTGTTTGTGAGAAACTCGACATTCCATCACTGTCGCAACACGGGCTTAGTCAGCCAATGTTCCCGGCTATCGCTGCGCAAGCCCCGAAGGCGAGCAGCATGAAAGGGAGTCCGGTTGAGCCGAGTGAGCTGGGGCTGGTGAACATTTGAGTTTGTTGAGTGCAAGAAAATTAATTTCAATTCGCATTAATTTTTTTAAAAATTGTAACTTTAAGGCATTATTCGATAAAACGTATTAATTGGCCTCTTTGGTCCGTCCTGTTGCGCAATTCTGCATTTTTTGCAGTTGACAGGTGGTGATGGCGAATTTAAGTTCTGCCTAACAAAGTTTGGGTAGGCGTAACCAGGACAATGAGGAAACTAAGAAACTAAAAAATCGCTATTGGGACTTTAAGGAGACTAAAATGAATAGAAAACTTATTTTTGGATTGGCCTTGGCGTTAGTGCTCGTAAGTGGTTCCATGTTCAGCGCACAGGCAGATTGCGGCTTTGGCTGTCTGCCTCACATAAGCTTACCGTCATGCTTCTCCTGCGCGAGAGATGCTGAGCCTGTACGAGACAGAGATTGTGCCGGCAATTTGATCACCCCGGATGCCATGGGTGTAACTGGCGGGTGGTAGACAAAGGTTACCGCTATGTCAGCGTGGATAAGTGTTCTTAACGATTTTGCTCAAAACCCTGTAACCGGGAATACAGAAAAAGCAAGGGCATCGGAGCACAAGGTATCCCGGCGGTAACAGGACTCCTCAAGCAAGAAAAGTTGACCCCCTGGGTGAAAGCGCCCCAGGGGGTCTACTCAATTCAGGACGGGATTTTCAAGATGGTGTTCCAGACCTCATCCACTTGGCGAAGAGTACTTTCGATCTCTCCGCTGTTTTCAATTATATAATCGGAGTGAGCCCTTTTGGATTCGATTGGAAACTGCATGGAAAGGGTGCGCTCGGCCTCGGAGGGGGACAATTTGTCCCTTTGTGCAAGTCTTTGGACCTGGACCTCAGGAGTGGAGTAAGCCAGGATTACGATATCGAAATCTTTTTCAAATCCTCCCTCGAACAGCAAAGGAACATCGAATACGATCACTGCCTGAGGATGAAGTTTTTTTTGTCTTTCCCACTCAGCCTCCATGGCCCCCGTTATGTATGGATGAAGTATAGCGTTAATTCTCTTACGCAGGGCCGGTTCTCGAATTATTCCCCGGCGCAGCTCGCGTCTCCTGAGGGTCCCGTCCGGATTAAAAAACAAGGGTCCAATATGATCCCGCAGGGCGGTATGGGAGGGCGTCCCCGGCTCGACGGCTTTGCGCGCGTAGTCATCGGCATCCAGGATTATTGCCCCGAGTTCCCTGAATCTATTTGCCACGGTTGTTTTCCCGGTGGCAATGCCGCCCGTTAGTGCGATTCTCTTATCCAGCATATGGGTCAAGTGAGGGCTTTTAGTAACCAAAGTCCCCGAGCGGCCGGCCGAATGTGAACCAGCAGGGCTTCTGCAATAGCTCCCTTTGGACTCGATCTTCGGAGTTTGAAGATATGGACCACGGATAGGCAACGACGGCGGTCCCAGCGCCGATCGCCATTGAGGCTAGACCGAGCGGTCTCAGAATTAACGCGTCGAAAAGAATATCTTCTCCCGGGGGTTGAGCAGTAAAGTGTTCCGGCAGGGTCGGGTCGAGCGGCAGAGTCAGCTCGGCCAGCACGGGTAATGCCGTCATGGAAAGCAATGTTATGGTAAGGATCAGGATAATTCTTTTCATGCCGGTCTCCTTTTGTGCAAAGCTACACTTCGTGGCATAAGTCAAATCAACACTTCGGCCCCTCACTCCGGGCCAGGTTAACAATACAGGCGCGCTGCACAGCACTCATTTTATGACCAGTGAAATCGGAAAGCAAGCACACTTGCAGGGTTGCCAATATAAGTTTAGAGTAGACAGGAGGTCGGAACCCGGATGTCAGGGATTTGAAGCTTGCCAGACTTTTGGTATCCGTTTTCCGTTAGGGGGTAGAATGCCGGCGGATATTGTTGAACTTCGGGAAAGAAGGCTCGGGAAGTTAAAGCCTGCTCAACTTGCGCGGGAACTGATGAAGCTTCCCGCAAAGAGACGGTTGAAGCTGATTGTTGAAAGACCCGATGCGCAATCGGTGGTTGCCGCACTGGATGCGAACGACTTTTTCCACACCGTACAGGAAATCGGTGCTGACGATTCTTTGCCGCTTCTTGCCCTGGCCAGCTTCGAGCAAATGAATCATCTCTTCGACATCGAGTGGTGGCGCAAGGACACCGTGGAACCCGCAAAAGCCCTGACCTGGATCGAACGGCTCTGGAGGGCCGGCGGGTCCAAACTGCTCGAATGGCTCATGAAAGCGGATTTCGAGCTGCTGGTGTCTCTTTTCAAGAGATGGATCGTGGCCGACATTGCTCCTGAGGATATAGATATGGTCGAGGCGGTCGAAACACTGCCGCCGAAAACGATCGATGGCCTCTATTTTTGGGAATCAAGATATCCACAGTACGATGACCTGATAACCCATCTGCTCACCACGATTTTCGAAACAAACTACGGTTTTTTCAAGGAACTGATGGACAGCGTACGTAATGCGTCCGCCCCGGAATTGGAGGAAAGCGCCTATCATTTTCATCGGGCGAGGCTTGAGGATCATGCCATTCCCGATTTTTACGATGCGCTGGAAATCTACAGGTCAATTGGGGCTGATGAATTTGCGCTGAAAACGGTGCCACGAAAAGCGGATCAGGATCAGCCCATTCCTTCTTTTGCTCTGGCCCTTCTTTCCCAAGGCGACCTGTTTGCCAGGGTCGTAAGCCGGATCGAAGATCCGGGTCTGCTTGAAATCCTTCAGGTCGAGATGGCTTCTCTTGCAAACAAGGTGATGGTTGCCGACCAGCTTCCTGCGGATAACGCAGAAGCCCTCCGGCGTGCAGCCGAAAAGGCGCTCGCCTACGTCAATCTGGGGCTGGAGTCGCGGTCCGGAGCTAATATCGAAAAGGCCGCGCAAATCCTGCGTGACAATTTCCTGGAGCATCTTTTCAGACTCGCACAGGCTGAGGTCGCCAAGATCAGGGGACGGCTTCAGTCGATAGCTCAGAGTGGCTGGCTGAGCCAATGCCCGGCAGGCATCAAGTGTCTTGACGCGGAGTGGTTCGATGCTGCGGAGGAGCTTTTAGCGAGGACCCCAAGAATACTGAAGAGCAGACCCGGCGGGAGTGAGTCGGGTGTTCTGCCTGCATACGATTTCTTCAGGACCCCTCAGGACCTCGCCAGAGGGAGTCATATCGTTGACGTGATCACCTGCGCCGGGGACCTCTATGAGTTGGTGAGTGATCACACAGGGATGCCGGGGCAAAGACTGTGGACTGAGGGGCAGGTGCGGACCCCGGAAGATATTACCCTGGGGGTGATGGTGCTGACGGCAGCGGCGAACTCCTTGATTTCCGGCAAATGGAGTGCTGCGCCTCTTTCCCATGTGGCCTGGCCGAAAGTATTCCCACTTCTTCAGCCTCCCGTCATCGACAGGGCGGTCATGGACTGGGTCCATAGGTCTCTGCCCGACAGAGAAAGAAAATCTCTTGCGCAGGTTTACCTCACGCCCATTTTGCGGGACTATGATTTTGAAATGCGCCCGTTTTCAGGGCAAAACCCGCCTAAGACGCAGTTGGTGAAATTCTTCATGTTCAGTGGATGACTAAGACGGCGCCCCTTCGAGATTTTCGCCCCTGAACCCGGTTGTCTTCACCCCAGTCAGCTTTCCCGGAAAACTGTCTTCGCCCGGAGGGAACACCACTCTTATATAGTTGTTCGAAAGGCCATCCAACAAGCCGGGTTCAATCTCGGTTTCTATAAGGACTTTCAGGTGTTTTCCGACGAATTTTTCCCGGAAAGCGCGTTTTTTCCGCCTGCCAAGGGCTTGCAGAACGGCTGCGCGCCGCTTTAGCTCCCTTCCCTGTATGCGGCCGGGAAACCCGGCGGCGGTAACGCCCGGACGTGGCGAAAACGGAAATACATGAAGGTAGCTCAAGGGCAGGGCCTCGATAAAGTTGAGCGTGTTTTCAAACTGCTTTTCGCTCTCCCCCGGAAATCCCGTCAGCACATCGGCGCCTATTGCAGCATCGGGGAAATCGGCATGGATTTGGGCGACGAGTTCGGCGTAATATTGAGGCTTATACTGACGGCTCATTCGGGCCAAAATTTCGGGGTCTCCGCTTTGCAGGGGAATATGGAAGTGGCGGCAAATCCAGGCAGCGGACGAAATCATGCTGAGCAGTCCGGAATCGCATTCCTCGGGCTCGAGCGAACTAAGGCGAAGGCGCGCCGGATGATGGTTTGAGTTCATCTGTTCGAGCAAATGCGACAAGCTCAGTGGCGGATCGAGGTCTTTGCCCCACTTTCCCAGATGGACGCCGGTAAGTACGATTTCCTGGTATCCCGCACCGATCAGTTCCTGCATCTGGTCGTGGACGAGGTTCGCGGGCAGGCTGCGGCTCCTCCCGCGAACGTGCGGCACCACGCAGTAAGAGCAAAAGGAATCGCACCCGTCCTGTATTTTCAGCATAGCCCTGGTTCGGCCCGTGTGCATACGCGATATCGGAAGGATTTCAAATTCAGAGCAGGAACGGGGCGCCAGATCGAGTGCAGTGCATGGCCGTTCAAAACTACCGGGCCGGTTTAACCACTCTAAGAGATTGAATTTCCCAGGATTTCCGAGGATGTGCGTCGCCAACCCCTCGTCCGCTATCCGATTCCCCTCGAGTTGAGCGTAGCATCCCGCTGCCACGACCATGGCGTACGGGTTGGCGCGCCGCGCCCTTCTTAGCAATTGACGTGTCTGGAACCCCGCTTTGGCTGTCACCGCACAACTGTGGATGATATAAACGTCCGCACGCTGTTGAAAGGGCACGGGCGTGTAGCCCGCCTGCTTCAAAACTTCAAGAAAATATGAGGTTTCATACTGGTTAACCTTGCAGCCCAGTGTTTCAACGGCAATGGTTAGACCAGAATTCTTGTTTTGCATTTAATTTCTTTCGTACGAATCTGCGGGTGAGCCTCTTTTGCCTCAGTCCATGTAAAAAGCCATGCTCGCGAAGGTCACAAAAGAGCCTTGCTCATCGACAATCGCATGAGATTGGCGCAGGGTAGTGCCATGGACGCGCCCTTCGAGGGCTTTTGCCATCGTATAAAGAGGCGCGACCCCGCATATCTTTCTGCTGTTTTCGTCCCGGTTGATCTGATTGATGAAATCGTCTGCGCGGCAATGCTCGAGCAGTTTTAAAAGATAAGCGTCCGATGAAAGATTCTCATCGATCGCCGCCTTATGCGGCTTGCGCCGGTCGCCATAACGAGGGCCGATGTGAGCCAGATCGACACTTGCAATGATCCCGACAGAAGAGTTCTCCGCGAAAACAAGTTCCGCAAGATTTCGGGCAAAATCATCGACAATATCTTTGCACGAGGTCCAGTTCTCGTGTCCAAAAGAGCACAAAATCGGAACTATGCGCGCTTGGGGTTGCAGGTAAGAAAGAAATACAGCCTGAAATTCTATTGTATGCTCCGTCCGATGATTATATTCACTCGCGCGGATGTCAAACGGCGTGCGGCGCAGAAGTTCATTGCAGATCCCTGTATCGCATTGAACCTCACCAAGTGGCGTTTCGAAATCCTTAACAGTCAGCGCGAAGCAGTTTTCTACAAAATCGTGTCCCGTTCCCAACACTATCCAGGTTCGGGGCGCCAGCGCTTCGGCAGCCGATTTGTAGGCGTGGGCAAAACAGGCCCCTCCCGCGTTAAGGTCGATATGTGGCGCCACTAGGCCAACGATTTTCCCGGCGCGTGCGACTGCGGCATCGGGAAAGCAAGGTCCGCCGATTTCGGGTCTGAAAAAGGAATGGAGTTTTTCCCGCAGCTCTTCGGGACTTGCCGGGTAGCTTACCCCGGCGTGGCGCATCTTTCGCACAGGGCTGCCGAGAAATTCGGAGATCTCTTTTGCTGCAAGGTTTCGGAAGCGGTCAGTATCCAGGAAGAGGTGTTCATCGAGAGTTTGTACCAGATTTTCCAAATCCTCCATATAGAGTAACTGGCCCGTTTGCCTCATGAAATCGGCTTGCAGGTCCCTGAGAGACTTGCTGCCGTTCATGTTGGCTAAAATTGAGACAACGGGGGGAGG
>OMSV01000204.1:14118-17582 GCA_900290385.1 Syntrophobacter sp. SbD2
TTGCTGCCGTTCATGTTGGCTAAAATTGAGACAACGGGGGGAGGAAAGACCAGGCTTTCCGGCGTATAGCCGGTCCGGTCTCGAAGGAGGAGCATTTTTCCCCCTGAATGTTCGATTGGATGCGCTTCAAGTCCATTCCGGAGTTTGGGATATTCATGTTGCGTCATGCTTGAAAATTCCAGTGTGCCGTGTTTAAAGTCTTCTTTCTCTGCCCCCGGTTACGAAGGGGAATTGATTGACTGAAAAAGCATAATAATGTTAATTATGAAAAATTATACTGAGCTTTCTTACTGTTTTTTTACGCCAGCTTCAATAGGAGGATTAATCTTATAAATGATTTATATGCGTTTGCTCTTTTGCCTCGTGTTTGCCATTTCAGGGTGTACTCAATCGCTAACCCCGCCAAGGCCTCTCGGCCCCGCCCCACCGAGTGTTCAAAGCGATCGGGCCCAAGTTTATTATGAGTACATGGTGGCCCAGAGTTATGTTAACGAAAAGCAGTTCGACAAGGCAATAGAAGCTTACGAGAAGGCCTTGCAGATTGATCCGCAGTCGCCGGTACTACTGACTGAACTCGCCCTGATCTACCTGCGTCAGGGCAACATAGACTCCGCGCTCAAACTTGCAGAACAGTCCATCCTGTCTGCCCCTGATTACGCGACTTCGTACCTGTTGTTGGGTCAGCTCTACGCGAGCAAAGGGCAGATCGGGCAAGCGGTTAAGGCCTACAGGCGGGTCATCGAGATGGACCCCTCGGAGGAGGACGCCTATCTGCTGCTGGGTGCGCTGTATGCCCAGGAAAAACGTGTCGATGAGGCCGTTGAGGTTTTCGATCAGCTAAAAGAGGTGGTTCCCGATAACCCCATGTCACTCTATTACAAGGCGCGGATTTTCCTGGATATGAAATACTACAGGCAGGCGGAGCAGATATACAGGGAACTTCTTGCCGCAGAGCCTGGTTTTGAGAACGGGATGCTCGATCTGGCCTATATTTTCGAAGTAACCGACCGGCTGCGTGAAGCCGAAAAGACCTATGCCAGGATTCTTTCAGGTAATCCGGTAAGCGTGCAAGCCCGGACAAGACTTGGTAATCTTTACATGCGGGAGGGCAGGGGCGAGGAGGCAATCAGGCAGTTTAAACAGTTGCTCAAGATCAACCACAAAGACTCGGAGAGCAAGCTCAAAATCGGCATCATCCGCCTGCAGCAAAAAAATTACGAAGACGCCATAAGCGAGTTTACGGGCCTGCTGAGGGAAGACCCCCGATACGATCAGGCGCTCTATTATCTGGCGACCACATACGAAGAAAAGCCCGATTATGAACAGGCTATACGGAACTATCGCCTGATTTCCCAGGACAGCCCGATGTGGAATGCGGCGCAGTCGCGCCTGGCCATGGTTTTAGCAAAACTGAAAGACCCTGCCAGCGGCGTCAAGGTCCTGAAAGAGGCGATTGCAAAAAGCCCTGACGTGGGTGACTTCTATCTGTATCTGGCGATCATATACGAAGAGGGCGGCCAGTACGACGAGTCAATGAAAGCGATCGATCGCGGCCTGGAAAAGCTGCCCAATAATACGGAATTGCTTTTCCGCAAAGGGATCGTTCTGGACAAAACAGGCAAGAAGGAAGAAGCTATCGAGGCAATGCGTCGAGTTCTGGATATTGATCCGAAGAATGCCGATGCTCTTAACTACATCGGCTACAGCNNGACATGCTGATGGAGGCAATAAAGCGGGTGCCGGATGATCCAGTCATTCTTGAGCATCTCGGAGACATCTGCGTGGAGCTTGGCAAGAAGGCGAAGGCCACTGAAGCCTACCGGAAAGCGATTGAGTACAATCACTCGGAACCCGAAAAAATAAAGGCAAAGATCGACGCCATAAAATAGCCGTAAGCTTTCAGTTTGAGAGCACTTGTGGAGCGTTGAGATTTTGCCCTGCATCCGCTTGAACGGCCATAAACAGCCGGTTTTACAACAGTCATCGCATCCACTATGGGTTCAATTCTATGGAAACTTATGCCGGACCTTCATCTGTATGGCAAGCCCGCGTATTCAACACTCCGGAGTTGTGTCGATGGGGATTGGCGGGAAGGCCTTTTTTTAACGCCCCCCGGTCTTTCGTACTCCTTTGCTTTCTGCTCCTGCTGGTGATTTCAGCCGGGTGCGCCCGCCCCACGGGAAACCTTCCTGCCGTATCGGGAAAACCTCCTGCCCCGTCTTTGGAAATAGCAAAACTGAAAGAACGGTCAGATTTCTGGCGCAATTACCAATGCAAATTCCGGCTCAGGGTTGACAGCAAAACCTCGAAATTCAGCTCGCGCGCGATTGTTTTCGTAGAAGGGCCGAATTCTGTCAGGTTCGAGACGTTCACTCCGCTCGGCCAGACGGTGGCCCTTTATGTTTTCAACGAAACAGGGCCGGCTCTTCTGATTCCTTCTGAGAAGACGATCTTCACGGCGCAGCGTCCTGAAACTCTTGTTCGCCAGTTCATGGGGGTCAACCTGCCGGTTGATCTCTTTCGTTACGCGCTTGCTGCTTCGGTCCCTGCCGAACAATTCGAACACATCGAAAGCCGCTCTGAGGCCGGCGGGTGGGGCCTGATTTCAAACAGCGGGGGAAGCCATTTCGAATGGCTCCTCACTGCCGAATCTCTCGATCTTAAAGCGATATTGGTTAGCAGCGCTGAGTTCGAGGGCCGCGTTTCCTATGACCCGCCCGTTGGGATCAATAAAGAAGCTGTGCCCGGCAAAATTCGAATTTCCTCAAGTGAATGGAATATGGAAATTGTTGTGGAAGAGCTCAAGCCCGCTCCAACATTCCAGCCTTCGATATTTTACATGCCCAACCTGCCCGATGTGCGTAGGGTGGATCTGGACAATTTAAAATGAGCGGAGCGCAATATCCGGGAAAGCGCTTCGCTGTGGACATAATGTTGGGCAAGCTGGCAAAATGGCTCCGGGTGCTCGGATTCGACGCTTCTTCGATGCTGCTTGATGACCGGGTCCGGGTTGATCGACTGATGTCCGAAGGGATCATTCCAGTTACCCGTCGAGAGAAATTCCGAGGCATTGAGGGCGTTGTCTTCGTTCGCAACGATCATCAGTTCGCGCAGTTGAAAGAATTGATATCTTCGCTGAGCATGGGTATTGACGAGTTGCGGCCGTTTTCAAGATGCGGTCTCTGCAATGCCGAGTTGTTTCAGATACCGAGGGGGGCGGTCTTGGGCGCGGTTCCGGATTATGTTTTCGAGACAGCTTCGGATTTCCGCAAGTGTCCGGAATGCGCAAGAGTGTACTGGCCTGGAAGCCACAGGCAAGAAATGTTTGACAAACTGAAGTCTGTAACGGGCTGGGACCTGCGCGCAGGGGGGGGCAATGGAGGCGAGCGACATCGTTGAGAAACTATCCCGGCTAATTCTGAAATGGATCAGGCTCGCCTGGGCATGGGTAATGAAGTTTGTGA
>OMSV01000164.1 GCA_900290385.1 Syntrophobacter sp. SbD2
GATTATGCGTAGACCGATTTGTGCCTCGCCACAGTCCTGCTTATCCGCCTCGAATACGCCCACTATTTCGGCATTGAGCGAACTGAAAAAGGAAGCCGCCCACGCCATTCGCGCATCGGTTAGGCCCCGGGTTCCGGTGCGCGCCGGAGGACGGACAACCGTGTTGAGTTCGATCTTATCGGGCCTTATGGACTCGATGACCTGCGCCAGCGCCGAAAGCTCTGCGGCGCTGTCGTTGACTCCCGAGACCAGCGCTATTTCAACATGTAACTGCCCTTTGTATTCTTTGCGAAAAGCACGCATTCCCTCGATGATCTGCGCTATTTCCAGAGATGGATGAGGTCTGTTGATGTTGCGGAAAACGGAGGGGGTGACTCCATCCAGAGATGGAACCACGCGGTCGGCTTTCAAAAGGCGGCGCCTAACCTCCGGCGCCCACAAAAGAGAGCCGTTGGTGAGCACGATCAAAGGAAACTGGGGGTAAGTCTTTTTAACTGCGGCAATAAGATCTCCCAGGCCCGCATAAAGGGTTGGTTCACCCGCCCCCGACAAGGTCAGGACGTCCGTCACTTTGGGATGTAGGCGGAAAAAGGCGCTCAATTCCGCGAGGATTTCCGATGGATCGACGAAGTTCTCTCGAGTTACGCTCAGACGGGTAGTAGGTCCCGACTCGCAGTAAATGCAATCGAAAGAACATGTCTTTGGTGGAAGGACATCTATTCCGAGAGATCGTCCCAGCCGCCGTGAAGGTACAGGTCCGAATATCAAGCTCATATGTGTTGTTAAGAGCGCAAGGTTTTCGGGTCTATCCCGATCGGTTTGACAACTACGCTGATGGGATAGAGCGGGTTTTGGCCGTCTTTTTCCATTCATGCGCCCTGAAATTTGTGCTATCTGATATAAAAGCGCCAGTCTCGGTCAGAATTATATAAATTGAAAAATCCTTTGTCAACTTTACGGCTTGGGCATGCGGCTTGGGCGTTTTTGCTTCCAAAATAACCAAGAATATTTTAATTATTATATGTTTAGACTTTAACCACACAAATTATTTTTCGTCCGGGAATGGTTCTTTTCCGCTTCGAGTCAGGTCCGGGGAAGCCCCTGGTGGTACCAGTCTTCGGGTTTATCTGACGGGGCGTGCAATGTTAATCGGGTGTTTACGGATGGCCACAAATTAGGTGTCCGCCGGAGGGAGATAACGGGATGCGAAGCGATCTAATGAAAAGGGGTATCGAGAAAGCCCCTCATCGATCACTTTTCAAGGCCATGGGCTACACTCAGACGGAAATCGACAGGCCTCTCATAGGTGTTGTCAACTCAGCCAACGAAATTATTCCGGGCCACATTCACCTTGACAAAATAGCCGAAGCGGTCAAGGCCGGCATCCGGATGGCTGGCGGAACTCCTATCGAGTTCAGCACCATCGGTGTTTGCGACGGCATCGCCATGAATCATCCCGGGATGCGCTACTCCCTGGCAAGCCGCGAGATAATAGCCGATTCCATTGAAATAATGGCTATGGCTCATCCTTTCGACGCATTGGTCATGATTCCAAATTGCGACAAGATCATACCCGGAATGATGATGGCCGCGCTCAGACTTAACATTCCGGCAATTCTCATAAGCGGCGGCCCAATGTTGGCCGGTCACGTGGGTGGAAAGCCGGTGGATCTCATATCGGTTTTTGAAGGCGTGGGTGCCCTAAAAGCCGGACAGATCTCCCTGGGTGAACTTGAAGAGCTGGAAGACCATGCCTGTCCAGGGTGCGGCTCATGCGCGGGCATGTTTACGGCAAATTCCATGAACTGCCTGGTTGAGGCACTGGGATTCGGGTTGCCCGGCAACGGAACGGTCCCTGCGGTTACGGCTGCCAGGGTGCGCCTCGCCAAAGAAGCAGGCAGGCAAATAATGGAACTGTTAGCCATGGACCTCAAACCGCGCGACATAGCAACCAGGGTTGCTTTCGAAAACGCAATAGCTGTGGACATGGCCCTTGGCTGTTCCACGAACACTGTCCTTCACGTCCCGGCAATTGCAATTGAGGCAGGAATCCGCCTCGATCTCGGCGTTTTCAACGAGATCAGCGCCCGCACGCCTCACCTTTGCAGCCTGCGGCCCGGTGGAGCGCATTTCCTGGAAGACCTCAACTCGGCAGGGGGCGTACAGGCTGTGATGAAGGAGCTTTCGCGCCGCGGGCTGATAGACCCGGCTCCTCTTACCGTTACTGGAAGGACGGTGGGGGAAAACCTCAGACGGGTGCGCGTTATTCGGCCCGAGGTTATCCGGCCCCTCGAAAATCCTTATCATGACAAGGGAGGGATAGCTATTCTCTACGGGAACATCGCGCCGGAAGGTGCTGTGGTCAAGCAGTCGGCAGTGGCGCCGGAGATGCTTACGAGGAAGGGCAGGGCGCGCGTGTTCGAAAGCGAATCCGATGCGGCGAACGCTATTCTGGACGGTGGGATCTTACCGGGCGACGTGGTGGTTATCCGCTACGAAGGTCCCAAAGGGGGCCCTGGGATGCAGGAGATGCTAACCCCAACTGCCGCCATTATAGGGCGTGGTCTTGGACTGGATGTGGCGCTCATAACCGATGGCCGATTCAGCGGAGGTACAACCGGAGCGGCCATAGGACATATTTCTCCCGAGGCGGCTGTTGGCGGTCCGATTGCGTTGATCGAAGAAGGCGATGAAATCCTGGTGGATATCCCGAATAAGAAACTGGAACTGCTGGTGGACGATGCAGTGCTGGCAAAGCGCAGGGAAGCATGGAAGCCGCATGAGCCTAGAGTTAAGAGCGGATACCTTGCCAGATACTCAAGGATGGTCAGCTCCGGTTCTCTCGGGGCTATTTTGCTCAACGAATAGAATTGACGGCAGAGGGGAGCAGGAGGCGAAGAGCTTTTGGCTTCCTGCTCATCGCTGCCGGCATTCTTGCAAAGGTTTCACGTGGGTTATGTTTTTAGCTTAGCTGACGCCGAGCGCCAAGAGAACTGGTTTTGTTCTCCCCAGGGACAACAGGCGTTGGAGTTCGAACAAGAGCTTTTCCGGAAGATATGGGCGCCGGTTTCCCCACAGCGAGTTGTGGAGGTGGGGTGCGGGAGCGGTATTTTCCTGGAATGGTTCAAGTCGCAGGGGCATATGGTGGTGGGGCTCGATCCTTCGAGCTCAAGCCTTGAGCTCGCGCGCAGGCGGCTTGGCCCCAAAGTGCGGTTGGATCAGGGATTTGCTGAAAACCTGCCCTACGATGACAATGAATTCGATACGGTGGCCCTGATAAACTCCATGGAATTCGTAGACGACCCCTACCTGGCGCTTAAAGAAGCCTTCCGCGTGGCGCGCCGAAACGTGCTGCTCGGTGTCTTGAACAAGTTTTCGATCGATAGTCTCCACTATGGCATGCAAAGATTCTGGAAAGACTCGGTTTACAGCCGCGCCAGGTTCTTCAGCATTTTTCAGCTTCGCGCAATGAGCACCGGTATTCTTTCCGGCGCCGTTCCGATTGAATGGCGAACCTGTTTTTCCTTACCGCTGCCTTTTCTTCGCTACTTTGATTTCCTGGAGCGAATTCCTATGTTGCACCGGCATCCTTTCGGACATTTCATCGCAATGCGCATCGATATGCGATGCCGGGTTCGCACACTGCAAACACCTGTTTTCGAAGAAATCCCCGCCGGGGCCAAAGTTTCCATTCAGTCTTTAGGCTGCTGGCGGGCTTCTGGAGGCGCACCTGAAAGTTCGGTGAATGGGTGAGAAGGTGAGCATGAAAGAGGCGATGCTGTACCGGCCGCTTGATGAAAACCGGGTGCACTGTTTTCTTTGTTCGCAGCACTGCCATATTGAACCCGGTGAAACCGGAAAATGCGGGGTGCGCCAGAACAGGGAAGGCAAGCTATGGAGCCTGGTTTACGGGAAATTGATCGCCCAGCATGTGGACCCTATCGAAAAAAAGCCGCTGTTTCATTTCTTTCCCGGCACAACAAGTTATTCGATTGCTACGGCCGGGTGCAATTTCGAATGCTCGTTCTGCCAGAACGCTGACATATCGCAGTCTCCCCGAATCTACGGAAGGATCTACGGCCAGAGCGTGTCCGCCAAAGAAATTGCAGACCGCGCGCAAAAAGAGGGATGTGTCACAATCTCCTATACATACACCGAGCCTACCATCTTTATGGAATACGCTCTCGATGTGGCTGCCCATGCAAAGGAGCGCGGACTCGCAAACGTTTTCGTATCTAACGGCTACATGAGCAAAGAAGCGTTGGACACGGTTGCCCCTTTTCTTGGAGCGGCCAACGTGGACCTCAAGTGCTTCAATGATACGTTTTACCGGGAACAGTGCGGCGCTCGTCTCAAGCCCGTTCTCATGACCCTTGAAGGCATGAAGAGGAAAGGCATCTGGCTCGAGGTGACAACGCTGCTCATCCCGGGGTTGAACGACAGCGAAGCCGAGTTGAAAGAGCTTGCGCAATTTCTGGTCGGCCTGGGCCCTGAAATTCCCTGGCACGTTAGCCGATTTCATCCTGCATTTAATTTACGCGACAAAGGGCCTACGCCGATCGAAACGATCCGAAGAGCAAGAGAAATCGGGCTGGAAGCCGGTCTTCATCACGTCTATACAGGCAATGTGCCCGGAGACAACGGCGAGAATACGTACTGCCACTGTTGCGGGGCCGTGCTGATAACCCGAATCGGCTATTCCATCAGGAAACAGGGCCTNNCAGAAAAGAGTTGCTGCGCGAGGTGTACGACAGGCTGTTCGGCTTTTTCGGTCCCCAGAGATGGTGGCCTGCCGAGACACCGTTCGAGGTTATCCTTGGCGCGATTCTTACACAGAATACCGCTTGGAAAAATGTGGCCGCGGCTATCGGAAACCTGCGCCGCAACGATCTGTTGAGCTTCAAGCGCATTTGCGGGCTTAGCGCACAGGAACTCGCACCGCTCATTCGCTCATCGGGCTTCTACAACGAAAAAGCAAAGAAGATAAAGAATTTCTGCAATCATATTTTGACAAAATGGGATGGCGGTTTGGAAGGGTTCCTGCTCCAGGATATGGAATCCCTGCGGACCGATCTTTTGGCAATCCGGGGCATCGGTCCTGAAACAGCCGACAGCATCGTCCTGTATGCCGCTTATAAACCGTCTTTTGTCGTAGACAAATATACCTACCGGATTTTCTCAAGACATGGATGGGTGGGGGAGTCGATTTCTTACGAGGAACTGCAGGAATATTTCATGGAAGCAATGGAGCCCGATGTGCCGCTTTTTCAGGAATTCCATGGCCTGCTGGTTCGAACCGGGCATCTTTACTGCCGTAAGACAGCCTTGTGTCAACCCTGCCCTTTGAATGTCTTCTTCACTCAATGATCTGTGTCGGGATTTTGAAAAATCTACTTGCTATTCTCGTTTTGGATTGTTAAAGAGTAGTCAATTTTGGTCAAAGGACGAAATCATGAATCATTGCTTCGATACCGCAAATGTCTGGTTCTGGTGGTTTACCTGGGGAGGTGTGCGCCTGACGGGATAGCCATCAGTTCGAATTAAAATATCTGCTGGGACCGTGAGCCGCACCAAGGCGCGCGGTCCTTTTGTTTTTGCCGGAAGGGACCGTGGACACAATTTGCGGTCCCTTTCTAATTGGGGGTGCTGGCCCCGCGAAAAGGAGGCAAGAAGTGCTTGTCGTAATGAAAAGAGGAGCTACAGCGTTAGAAATTGAGGCGGTTGTCTCCGGCATTGAGCAAAAAGGCTACATTGCCAGGCCAATTCCGGGTGGAGAGCGGGTGGCAATCTGCGTTCTCCACAATGACGGTCCGGTGGACGCCTCGTCATTTCTGCAACTTCCGGCAGTAAAAGAGGCTATTCCGGTGACCCGCCCGTACAAGCTGGTGAGCCGGGAATCACAGGCATGGGACACCGTTGTAGATGTTGGCGGGGTCCTGGTAGGCAACGGGCATCTTACCATCATGGCCGGGCCTTGCGCGATCGAGAGCGAAATCCAGGCGCTTACAATAGCGCGGATGGTGAAGAAGGCCGGCGCGCAGATTTTCCGGGGCGGCGCTTTCAAACCCAGGACCTCGCCCTACGCATTTCAGGGACTGGGAGAGGAAGGGCTCAAAATCCTGGCCAAAGTGCGCCGGGAAACCGGGATGCCGGTGGTTACCGAGGCGATTGACCATGAAGTCTATGGGCTCGTCGAGCAATATGCGGACATAGTCCAGATCGGCGCCAGGAATATGCAGAACTTCAGCCTGCTGCGGCGGGCCGGAAAGTCCCGAAAACCTGTTCTTCTTAAGCGGGGTCTGGCGGCTACCATCGAGGAGTGGCTCATGGCGGCAGAATACGTGATGGAGGGAGGAAATGACAAGGTTATGCTCTGCGAGCGTGGGGTGCGCACATTCGCCCACCACAGCCGCAATACCCTGGACATTTCCGCCATTCCTGTGGTCAGGCAGGAGAGTCATCTGCCTGTGATCGCAGACCCCAGCCACGCTGCGGGCTTCAGGGACCAGGTGATCCCTCTGAGCCGAGCTGCTGTGGCAGTCGGATGCCATGGTTTGATGGTGGAGGTTCACCATGCTCCTGAAACCGCCCTTAGCGACGGACATCAGTCGCTTTATCCGGCTCAGTTCGCCGATCTGTGCGGGCAGATAGAGTCCATNNCGGGCAAGCCGGCCGGCGGTCCAGGGTCCCAAGCGAAGGGCGATAGACTAATTAAGTCCAGGAAGGAGAAGACTATGCAATTGGGGTTTTACCCGGAAAGATCCGAATTCCGCGCTATGGCCGAAAAGGGGAACCTTGTCCCGGTCTGCCTGGAAGTGCTGGCCGATACGGAGACCCCTGTTTCCGCGCTGGCCAAAATATATGATGGGCATGGGCCTGTATTCCTTCTGGAAAGCATGGAGGGCGGTGAGAGGTGGGGAAGGTACAGCTTCCTGGGAAAATCGCCCACAAGGACGGTCAGAGTTTTCCGTGATGAAGTCGAAATCGAGAGCGGGCCTAAAAAGGAGCGCATTGCCCATCACGGAGATCCGCTCAAAGTTCTGCGCTCCTTAATGGCTCAGTACAAACCGGTCAAGCTTGCGAGGCTCCCTAGGTTCTGGGGCGGCATGGTCGGATTTTTCACCTACGAGTTCGTGTCCTTTTTCGAAGCGATCCAAAGCCGGCTGCCCGCAGACGTTTCGATGGCTCATTTTATCCTCCCCGGACAGCTTTTCATTTTCGATAACCTGCGCCACACTCTGAGCCTTGTGGCATACGGTGTTGTCGAAAACGGGGAGGCCGATCAAGCCTATGACAGGGCGGTGGAGACCATCAAGCAGATGAAAGGCGAACTCGAGGGTATGCCCAAAGTGGTCTCCCGCCACGCGCCTGAGGAATTTCCTTTCCATCACGATGTCGAACCGGAGAAATGCCGTTCCGGGGTTGCCAGGATCAAAGAATACATAAGGGAGGGGGACATCATCCAGGCGGTTCTCTCACAACAGTTCAGTTGCCCGGCTTCCCCGGATCCCTGGTCACTCTACCGCGCTCAGCGCTTCATAAATCCATCTCCATACCTCTATTTCCTCCATTTCGACGATACGATCCTGGTAGGCTCGTCTCCGGAGACCATGGTGCGCCTTGAAAATGGCGTCGCCACGCTTCGCCCTATTGCCGGGACACGCCCTCGCGGGAAGACCGAGCAGCAGGACCGGGAGCTTGCCAACGAGTTGCTGCTGGATGAAAAAGAAAGGGCAGAGCACCTTATGCTGGTAGATTTGGGCAGGAACGACCTGGGCCGAGTGGCTGAAATAGGCACGGTCCAGGTAACCGACCTGATGGTGGTTGAAAGATACTCGCACGTAATGCACCTTGTCTCCAACATAAACTGCGATTTGTGTGAAGGGTTGGACGCATTCGACCTTTTCCGCTCCTCTTTTCCGGCCGGGACCCTCACGGGCGCTCCAAAAGTCAGGGCTATGGAAATTATAGCTGAGCTCGAAGATGAGCCTCGCGGTCCATATGGTGGGGCAATCGGATATTTTTCCTTCACCGGGAACATGGATCTGGCGATCACCATCCGGACTGCCTGCATTCAGAGAGGCAAGACGACGGTAAGGGCAGGGGCTGGGATTGTCGCCGACTCCGACCCCGAACGAGAAAGACAGGAAACTATCAACAAGGCCGAATCGATCCGGAAGGCGCTTCAGATGCTCGAAGGAAGCGGCACAAGGCTTAAGCCGGGTTCATAAAAGACAATAGGGAGTTTAATTCCATGCTTTTCATGATCGATAATTACGATTCTTTCACTTACAATCTTTTCCAATATTTCCGGATGCTTGGCACTGAGGTCAAGGTCGTGAGAAACGACGGGGTCTCTGTTGAGGATATCGGAAGGCTGAGACCTTCGGCAATCGTGATTTCCCCCGGTCCCTGCAGGCCGGAGGACGCAGGGGTCTCTATTGCCGCCATTCGGAGATTTTCCGGACAAATACCTATCCTGGGAATCTGCCTTGGCCACCAGGCGATTGCGGCCGCTTTCGGAGGCGAGGTGATTTACGCCAAAAAGCTTATGCACGGAAAAGTTTCCACGGTCAGCGCGGACGGCAAGTCTATATATACAGGGATTTCAAACCCTTTCCAGGCAATGCGCTACCACTCTCTTGCCGTGGCGCCGGCAAGCCTGCCTGAATGCCTGGAGGTCACCGCCAGTTCCGAGGATGGCGAAGTCATGGGAATCCGCCATAAAGAGCACCTCACCGAAGGCGTGCAGTTTCATCCGGAATCTATAATGACGCCCGTTGGCAAGCGGCTCTTGAAAAACTTCCTCGAGCTTGCAAACGGGCAAGGGAATATGGGGGACAAAGTATGATACG
>OMSV01000166.1:0-3629 GCA_900290385.1 Syntrophobacter sp. SbD2
AATTATAGGTAGGTTATTGAATTAACGGAATAAAACGTTAAGTTAACGGCATTAGGTCGGGCCAAGTGAAGTGCTTGATATTCCGTGAGAAGGAGCGATGGGGATGGCGTTTTCGCGGCTTAAAGGCCCTTTTTTGGCATTGAAATGGGCACTCTAAGACAGACCTCAAAAGGTGATTACGCTGAGCATTTTGCAGTCAACTTATCTGTCCTGAACATTGACCTCACAAAAGGGCGATCAACTTTTCCATGTCCGGATCATACTTTTTATGGGAGTCCCCTCCTGTCAGATTCCACCTCGTAAGACAGACTATGAACAACACTGGGTAAGATAATGCCATATAGATTGCGGGCATCCCTCAGCGATGTACTTCGCGGAGCGCGGAAGGCGACCGCATTGCGCGTCTATCGTCCGCGTCGGGTGTTCGCGGGATGCCTTCTGGCTGTGCCTATTAAAAGGGGGCAACCCTCAACCTTCCCCTTTCACCTTTTCACCTTTTCATCCTTTCACCCGTTCACCCATTCACCCCTTCACCCATTCACCCCTTCCTGCTTTTTGCCGCTTCTCGTTGCCGTTTCTATTGCCGCTTCTGAATGCCGCTTCTCGTCGTCGTTTGGCAAAGCAAAATCACTGCGTGGTACAATATTGTCGAAGAAGGAACTGCAGGTGTAGAGCAGAGTTGGGAAAATTCGGCTTTTTCTGTTCACTGTTCACTGCTCACCGCTCACTGAGGTCTGGTCCCCCTGAAAAAGGACGCTCCCATCGACTTTCGGTTCCCGGGGATCGGCGCCATTGCCGACATGCCAAAGCTCTTTGCGGCTGTGACAGCAAAACTCGGCAAGGGAGAGATTACTCCATCAGAGATCAAAACCTTAATCGATCTGGCCGAAACCATCCACAAGTCGCTGGAGGTGGTCGAACTGGAACAGCGGATCGGCGCTTTGGAAGAAAGGGCAAAACCGGGGGAAGCTGACAAAATGACGCTAAAGGTGTGTTCCACTCTTCACTATTCACTATTCCTCGCTTCCCGCTTCTTGCTTCACGCTTCCTGCTTCTATCTTCCTGCTTCCTGCTTCCTGCTTCCTGCTTCACGCTCCTGTTATCACCTGTTATTGCGGAGAATCTAATCCAAAATTGCCAATTAAATCAGTTTGTTGCGCGATCGGCCCCTGCATTTGCCCTGTATTTACAGGAATTACAGTAAGCCAATGAAACTCTTTGACAACTTAATATGAGTATCGGATTTTCACTTTTGGGGCGCTTAAATCCTGAATCCGTGCTGTTTCTGTGAGAAGATTCCTTCGTGTTCGTGTCGTGCTCTTCGTGATCTTTTTGGTTCCGGTCTCCGGTCGTACGACTGATACAGGCGGAGACGAAAGCTTTGCTCAACTCCTCCGGGAAGCCCGGAAACGGGCGGGCAGGGGAGGGCGGTTCCCAAGCCCCATCGCCTCAAAACTTGACACTCTTACCGGGCCGATCGTTATTCAGCAGCGCGGCGCAACTGAGCAGTTCCGCCCGAATTCCGCCGATAGACCCCAGCTTTTCGCTAAGCTCCGCCAGGCTCTTTTCAACATTGTTTTTCCCGGCCTGGTGAAGCGCCAGCGCCTTTTGAAATGAGATGCGGATTCCGGCCAGCGTAAGATCTATCTTTTCATTGAGTGAGGTCTGGAAGTCCTTCATGGTCTTGGTTATACGGTTGATAAGATCGTAGCGCACCCTTCCGCAGTGCCGGTCCAGGAGTTCTGCAACCGACTCCTTCATACTCTTTAAAATCATTTTTTTGGCAATGAACGAAGGCAAAGCGGATGTAACGGCAAGTTGGACCAATTCGAGCCCCACAGGATCGTCCTTCAGCATAAAATAAAAATCGCTCTTCCTGCTCAACCCCTCGACCGAAGTAAAAGGCTTTAATTTCAATTCGAAAATGTCACTCGTTAAAGTCAAAATCCTCTCGATGATTTCGTTTGTCTTGCGGGCAAATTCTCCGTGAGCTTCTTCGAGCCTGGCGGAAATCTTTTCAGCTAGCTGCTGCCGCCAAGGGTTGAATGTTCCCCGAATGCTCTCGAAAACAAATTGTTCGAGCTGCTCCCTAAGACCTCCGCTCCCGCGATTCCCCGGCCTCAGGTATTCTTCCTCAAGCCCCCTTTGAAGCGCAGGCGATTTTTCTTTCTTAAATCCGGATATTTCTTCGTCCAACCCGGAAACGATCTTGCCCAAATGCCCTTTGAGCAGGAACTGAGTATTCTCCCGGTCCTTTACGATCTCCTTCATCTCCTGTTCGAACCGCTCGATCTTTGTCTTTAGTTCCTGAAGCGGGAGCTTGATGGCTTCCTGTTCGAGTTGAAAGGATATGGTCTCGTCGGATATCAATTTGAGCAGGTTATTGACAACCGATTGCAAAAAGACCCTGCCTTTTTCACGGGCCAGAAAATCCAGAAGTTGTCTTTCAAATTCAGGAAGGAGGCTGCGCGCCAGGAGAAGGTCGTCCCCGGCCTTTTTCCCCTCTAAAGCCCAGCGGGCCGATAGCGGATAAATCCGGACCTTCCCCGGCCCGACCTCATCTTCGATGATGCGGCAGGTAAATTCCAGGGACTCCTTCTGGTCACTGTCGCTGACTTGGTCGATCTTGTTTAGAACGAAAAAAACCTTATCCACAAACTCGCGCACGTCCTTCAAAAACTGGTGCTCGCTCCTGGAAAGAGGCGGATCGACCGAGATTACAAAGATTCCCGCATCGACATACGGCAGATAGGCGTAAGCCGCCTCGGTATTGTGGCTGTAGACCGAGCCGGCGCCCGGAGTGTCGATAATGCGGACCCCGCCTTTAAGATACTGCGAAGGATAAAAGACCGTGACTTCTTTTACTTCCTTTTTGTTTTGAGGATTTTCGCGCTCTGTAATAAAGGCCGGAAGATCTGCAATATCGATTTGTTCCATTCGGCCGTTCAGATACTCCACCTCGACCTTCAGCTTTGGACCGTACCGCAGAATTGTGACAACGGAAGTAAGCGGTATAATGGCCGTGGGCAAAATGCTCTCACCCAAAAGAGCGTTGATGAAAGTCGATTTACCCCGTTTGAACTGTCCGAGAACCACCAGGTTGAAAGCTTCCTCTTCGAGTTTGATCCTGGTTTCGTCCAGGGATTTCGAGGTCACATCGCGCACGGCGCCATCGAGTTGTGCGACAATGGAGATCAATCCTTCTCTTAATTGCGGGTAATCGAACATGGAGCAACCTCCCGGCAGGAACGGATCACCCTGCGTGCTCACTGACATCAGCAATAGCATCCGTTTGAGATCAAAAAAAACTTCTGTTTCCAACAGGAAAACAGAAGTCATCATCCCCTAAAGGGCAGTTATGGTGGAACTTCATCACCGCTTTTATTAATATACAGGAGATTTTCCCCTGTCAATCCATAATCTGGAATCATAGGTGCGGGGTAGGTCCTCATCAGGGGGTTTGATGCCGGGTGGCGTTAAAGAAATCATCAAGTGATACCTGGCGGGGCCTTGAATTCTTTGTGCACCCCACACCCCCTCCGCCTCGCGGAGCGACGAGCGATCGGCCACGCGCGTACGCGCGTGCGCCGAAATCCCGCGGGGGTGCGGGGGAATCATTCCCCCGCTCT
>OMSV01000166.1:3639-5111 GCA_900290385.1 Syntrophobacter sp. SbD2
ATTGTCGGTTTATCGTCCTCGGACTTTACTATTTTAAGGTGAACTTTTCTCGGCTTGACTCTTGGGGGGGTCTTGGTTGGTTGCGGCCGTGAGCGGCCGCCAAATTCGGTCTTGCAGTACCTTACGGCGTCGAGCGCGGGTTTGATGATGAGAATGAAACCTGTAAAAGCGGCTGCAAGCGCAGTGACGGGGTCGTGCTCCGAGACGAGAAGACCCGTGTATATCAAGGTTATCCCGAAAAACAATAAAGCCGCTGAAAGCATCGAAATTCTCCGGAGTGTGCTCTTGGATTCAAATAATCACAGGCATTATGGGAGTTATAGCATTTTTTGGCGCATTATATCAGATTCGTCCCATGAGCCTTAAGACCCCGACGGACAGGGCGGGAACGTAGGTAATGAGCAGCACTCCCAGGACTAGTATGACTAGAAAGGGAATAATGTCCCGGTAGAGCACAATCATCGGCTGTCCGAAACGGGATGAAGATAAAAGAAGGTTTAGGCCTACGGGCGGAAAGAGAAAACCAAGCTCCATGTTGGCCAGGAAAATGACGCCGAGGTGGACCGGGTGTACTCCGAAGGCTACACCGAGCGGAATGACAAGGGGAGTGAGAACGATTATCGCCGAAAATATTTCCAGTACGCTCCCGAGCACCAGCAGGACGACGTTCAATGTCAGCAGGAAAAGAAGGGGAGAGTGAATCCGCTCACGCACGATATCGAGCAACCTGTCGGGGATTTGTGCGTCGACGAGGTAGCTTGTCAGGCCCATTGCGCAGCTAAGAAGGATCAAAACTGCCCCGACGAGGGCGGAGGCCTTAACCAGCGTCACGGGCAACTGTTTCATGCTCAGGTCCCTGTGAATGAAGCACGAGATAACGATCGTGTAGGCGCACGCGAAAGCGGAAGTCTCCAGCAGCGAGGCGAGACCGGTACCGAACAGAATGACCATTGCCACCGGGATGGAGAGGTCCCATTTGGCAATGCGCGCCGCAGCCAGCAGTTCGCGCCATTTGAAGGGCTGCCGCGCAATCCCGCTCTTTAAACCGACGCTTATTCCATAAACCGACACGAGGGTGAGAAGCAGCATCCCGGGCGCCATGCCGGCGATGAACAACTGGTCGGCTGGAGTGTTTGAGACGACGCTGTAGAGGACTACGGCAAGACACGGGGGAAACAGCAGGCCGAGGCTCCCGGCCGCCGTTACAAGACCGAGCGAGAACTTTTCGGGGTAACCGTCGTTGAGCAGTATGGGATAGACAATCCCACCAAGAGCTATGATTGTGACGCCGGAGCCCCCGGTCAAGGCCGTGAAAAGCGCACAGACCGCCCCAACAAGCACGGCCACTCCCCCTGGAATGGCGCCCAGCAGCGCTCGAAAAAAATTCACCAGCCGCAGGGGAGCCTTTGTCTCCGCGAGGACAAAGCCCGTTGCAGTCAGGAGCGGTATGGCGGGAAGGGTTGGAGAGCCGA
>OMSV01000166.1:5121-12723 GCA_900290385.1 Syntrophobacter sp. SbD2
GGCGGGAAGGGTTGGAGAGCCGACAAGTCTATAGATTTCGGCGGAGACGGCCGAAACCGGGGTCCCCTGCCTCCAGAATAAAATCAGCGCCAATCCGGACATTGCCGTAAAGACAGGCGAGCCAAGAAGGGTCGCGGCCATAAGCATCGCGCCCAGGACCCAGGCCATCGAGTCCGTGGGCTGAATTATGCCGAGACAAAAGACCGCGCCCGCGATAGCCGCAGCGCAAAGACGCGCCGGAAGCCAGTTTGATGATTTCAAAATATAGGTCAGCGAGATAAGCCCCAGGCCGATCGGCATTACGCTTTCGCTGATCCAGACCGGGAGGCCGAACGTGAGCACCTGGCCCTGCGTACGTTCGGCAACGACAACACAGAAACCGGCATAGGCAAGAATTGCGGTGACGGAGGCGGCCGCGCAACGGGAGAAAAATGCAGCCTCCTGGCGCGCCCGCACCCCATGCAGAAGATTCGCCGTTGAGATAGTGAGGTGTTTGTCGGTAAGTGTTGCGGCAAAACCGCCAATGAATGTGAGAAAAAAGGTCAACTGCTGGGTATAGGTGGCCGAGCCCGGGATGTGAAACCCTGCAAGCGGGCGGCCCAAAAAGTCCACCAGCGGCAAGGCTGCAAGCAGCAAAAAGCCGACGACCGGCAGACCTTCCCCGATAAGTCTAACTGTGGAAAGGGGTGTCACTTTCCTGCCTCACCCGCCTTTCCCCGGCATTGATCTCTCGCCTTCGAGGCGGCGTCGAAATATTCGGCAGGCAAATACGATCCGCGCACCTGAGGGAGAGTGCTTTCAACCAGGCGCCGCCATTCATTTAAGGTTTTTTCGTCAACTGAAACGACCCTTACCCCATTCTTCTTCAGGGTCTCAATGTCAGTTTGGTCGGTTTTGATCGAGAATTCCCGGAAGCGCTTAGAGGCTTTAAGCGCTGCCTGCCTCAGGACAGGGCGAATTTCGGCGGGAATTTTCTCCCAGGTGGATTTCGATATCACTATGCCCCCCATGAAGACGGCCCATTTAAAATCGGTCATATAACTGACGTGTTTATACCACTGCAGCAGGAGAATACCCTGGGGATTGATGGTGACCGCATTGACCAGTCCTGTCTGAAGGGCGGTCGCAATTTCGGTGGAAGGCAAGGGCACGGGATTGAACCCGGCTTTTTTCCAAAGTTCCGCGTACTGGTCATCGCCCGCCCAGACGAACATCTTGAGTTTTCTCATATCATCGGGCGTCCTGACGGGAGACGTCGTGAAGAAATGAGCCCATCCTGCCTGCGACCAGCAAAGGACAATAAAACCTTTCGCCTCGATTTGCCGCTCCAACTTGGGACCGATCTTCTCAAGGACGCAATCCAACTGCCCGTAGTCAGAGTATGCCATGGGGATTTCCAACCCCACTACGCCCCGGTCTATCGTGCTAAGGCCGTTTATGGTGAGAAGCCCCGCGTCCAGTATGCCAAGCCGCATCTTTCGGACGATGTCCATGTCGTCTCCGGCCACCCCACCCGGATAAAGCCGGAATACAATCAGCCCATTGGACTCTTTTTGCCATTCAGAGCCCATTTCCTGAAGGATCTTGTGCCATTCGGACCCTTGAGGAGCCAGCGAGGCCACTTTTACGACAATTTGGCCTGCAGGCTCTGCGGCAAATGCGGAAATGGAAAAGAAAACGGCTGCAAAGCAAAGCAGTCTGAGAAGGGAGCGGGGAGCAAGGAGCGCGGAGCAAGAACGACTTTCGCTTCCCGCTTCCCGCTTCCCGGTTCCCGCTTCGGACTTGCGGTTTGGCTTCCGATGAAGTTTCATATCGTTTCGTTCACCTGAATCAATCAACAAAGAGACGGTCCATTCGGCCGAGGAGCCATTGTGCCCGGCGTTGTGCCAGGATATTTGAAAGCCGTTGGTCAGGTGCGTCTTCGATCTTGATCGCAAGCGCCTGATCGAGGAGTTTTTTGAATTCACCCCGGTCCTGTATCGCGACGTCAACCGTTTCGGCAAAGGAAACCAGTGGGGCGGCCCTTAGTCCCCCGGACAACTGCACCGCCCGCGTAAAGCTTTCGCGAGCACGGCTGACAGAGCCTCCGCCTGCGGCTGGCCTCCCGCCTTCGTAGACAATCATGAAATCGTAGAGAACGCCCGCGTCAAATTCCGCATTAAGTTCTAAGGCGCGGCGAATGAGGGCCTCGACCGTGGGCAGGCCGGCTGAGAGGGCAGGGTTGGTCTTGTCCAATGAGATGGCGGCCCCCCACGCAGCTGCGGTCCAGTAAAGGAGCGCAACGTCTTTCTTGCCGAATGGGGCCAGCGCCTTATCAGGATCGGTTTTCAGCAGATCGGCAAAGCCGGGCCGGACTTCCTCGATGCCTCGAATTCCGTAACCCATGGCACGGCGGTAAAGCCGCAGCGCACGCTCCCTGAGAGATATGGCCCTGCTAAGGTCGGTGTCTTCAATGAAATCGGCCTCCGTTTGTACGAAGGCATAGGCGTACTGGGTAAAACCGCTCGTGGCCGCGAGCAGCAGCCCCTGATTATGCGGGGACTGCGCCAGCAGGCCCTCGATGGTCTTAAGCCCGAAAGGCAGCGCCGCACCGACCAGGTCGGGATCATCGTCGCTCGCGTAAACCGATGAGCTTTCAGCCAGGGCATTACCCAGGCGATCCACCGCGAGTTTCTGAATGGAACAGGCCGGCAGGAGGGCCAGGATAAAAACCCAAATAGACATCCGGAAGAATACCCCAAGGGGGCTTGCAGGCAATTTAGCCGTCATAATCCGATTCCTGTGCTCATTGTCTCCTGCTAACAAAGTTCGCGATGTTACTGTGACCCTTGAAAATATCAAGCACTTTTTGGAATGAAACCTGGTTGTACTGGCGATGAAATTCTCTGGCGGGCAGTTACGCCGACGGACTGCCCAACCGGGCTTCGGGCTATGGACTTGAACGGGCGATACCCTGCTATTTGACTTTTTTGAAAAAGAGTTCCCTCGGCCCTGGAAGAGTAACGTGGATAACTCCATTATCGAGGCTTCCAACGATCACCCCGCCGTTCTTGGTGTTGAGCCTGAGTTCGTTGCCCTTCGCATACCAGGAAAAAGCGACCTCATCGTCGCCAACCTTCCATACGCCCGCCCCGGTTTCTTTCAATTCCAGGATGGTTTCATGGTGAGGCGGAGAATCTTTGCTTTCAGCAATATAGGTCCCAACGTGCCTGGTCGATGGACCGCAACCTGTAATGGCGGCTAAGATGAGGCAGAATAGAAGCAGCCGCAAAAAACCCGATGATTGTACCTTTATACGCATCACGATGAACCGTCACGATTCGGCCGAGGTAATTCGACTCCCGGCGCCAAGGATCGATTTCATTTTGTTCAAAAGTTCCGGTCTGTCAGAATAATAAATCTGGACGCAAAAAACCAGCATTAGCCCATTTTGCAGGACCTTTTTCCAACCGATCGGCTCACCTACGACATCGTAGCACCCGCAGTTGATCGGGGCGCCCCAGTACATGTTGATCAGGATCATTACGTCGAACATTATCAGAAGCAGTCCGATCACTACTACGGATGATCGGGACTTAAAACCGATGATCAAAAAAAGACCGGTGACGAGTTCGATCCACGGCAGTATGACGGCTCCAAGGTTCAGGAACATGTAAGGAATCATCCGGTAATCTGCTATCGCTTCTGCGAACTGGGCAGGATGCGGTATTTTGCTCAAGCTTGCGTAGATGAAGAAATAGCCCAGGTAAATCCTCAGCGCAAAAGCGAGATACTCACTCCTTATCATTCGTTTCACAAAAGCCGGGATCATTTCGAAACCTTTGGCTCGACCGGATAACCATTGGCCTCCCAGGCCTGCAGGCCACCGTCCAAAACTTTCACATCCGTATATCCCCGGAGCAGCAGTTTGTCTGCGATTTCCAGATCATACGGCCTGCTTATCGTATTTCCGTAAACCACTATCTCTTTGTCCTTCTCTTCTTCGGAGAAACTCATCAGGTAGACGATATCGAAAAGCGCCATAGGCATGTTGACTGCGCCCTTTATGTGCCGCTGCCGGTAGAAATTGTTGGGCATGGCGTCTACGATGAGCGTATGTCCCTGCCGGTAATCTTCCATTGCCGCAGAGGCGCTGATCGAAGCAACTGGTTCCGGACGATCGGGGACAAGTTGAATCCCGTAAGGATTCGATAAGTTAAAGGTTATCGCCAGAAGAACGCTTACCCCGATGACAAGCACAAAATCGAACCAGAACACCCGGGAAGCCCTGATTACCGCATCGGCTTCTTCCTCGATGATTTCCTGGTCTTTGAGAAGCCAGCCGCGCATTTCCCGCACGAAGTTCCTCGAAAGGTCCGGGTAATCACGCAGGAGGCTGTCGAATTGCTCCTTCGAGAACACAACGAGCTGTGTCTCGACAAGACATTGGGCATTGGCGGTACGCGTGTCGCCCGCCAGGAGAGCCACCTCGCCGAAGTGCTCTCCGGGTCCGCGTACAGAGAGTTGCCTTTCAATCCTGTCCTTATGGCTGACGAAAATCCTGACTCGACCCGAACCGATAATATAGAAAGAGTCCGGCGGGTCCCCCTCTTTGAAAATTATCTCGTTTGGCCGCGCAATTCTACTCTGAACCGTTCGGGCAAGCTTGTCCACCTCTTCAGGGGGCGAATCCCGAAAAAGAAAGCTGTTGAGCAAAATCTTTCTGTTTTCAAGCTCGGCATCGGTCATTGCTGTCACTATTTCTTTTTGTGCAACGTTTTCAACTGCCTTATGAACCTGTCAGGGTCCTCAATGACGCCCGTGTGGCTGTAGAGTACTTTCGCGTCTTGTGTTGAAACGATCATGGTAGTGGGCGTCGGCACACCATCCATAGAGGCCGAAATTGCCATATCTTCGTCAAGCAGGATCGGAAAAGGCGTCTTGAACGCTTTTTTGTAGGCTTCCACTTCGTCTTTGTCATTGTTGCTCGCTATTGCTATCTCCTTTACGTCGGCCAGACGCGAGTCGCACTTGATCGTTTGGTATATATTGTTCATTGTGGGGGCATAGGCGATGCAGTGCGGGCAAAGCGCGCTCATGAACTCGATAACAACCAGCCTGGCTTTTATGTCCCTGACATTAAAAGGCTCCATCGCGTTCAGACCCAGATATTTCTGCGCCTGCGCAGAATCAGGGGCTGGAAGGGTGAATGTAGCAGGCGGGAATTCATCCGCAGAGACGGTGCAAACAATCCCGTTAGACTGCAAGAGAATCAACGCGCAGATAATAATTTGAAAAAAATTGATGCACCCCCTCTTTTTCATCTCTTTTCTCCGTCCGGTACTTATGTTGTAAACGCGTAGGGTGAAACACAATATGTGATGAAGCCTGCTGCGTCAATCACAAGATGGGCCAATCACAAGATGATTTAATTTTAGCCTGAGTTGCCGGTTGGGCAAGCCCCGAGCTTAATACCCGACTCTGTCTCGGCGACCCGTTAGGTATTGACTGGCGCTGCCGGGCAAGGTTTAATTCCTCATGTCTTGTTGAGACCGCTGTGCCCAACATCAACTGCCGGACTGATGCGCAGACAAACAGCCTGTCCGGACGGGGAGACCCTGGATGCGGAATGAAAGCCGGGAAATGGAATTGGAGGCCGAACTTAAACGGCTGCGCGACAGAGTTGCTGAACTGGAGTGGATTGCAGCAGGCTGCCGTGAAGTGGAGAAGACTCTACGGGATCAGCTTCGGTTCCTGCAGATCCTGATTGACACCATTCCCTATGCGATCTTTTTCAAAGATAAGAGCGGAAATTACCTGGGATGCAACAAGGCGTTCGAGCGGCGCATCGGATTGGACAGGGGCGACATCATTGGTAAAGGCGCCTCTGACCTCTTTCCGCAAGAGCTTGCCGCTCGATATGAGCAGCACGACGTAGAGCTTTTCGAACGGCCCGGTGAAAAAGTATACGAAACAAGGCTGACTTATCCGGATGGGCAGGACCGTGATGTCATCATAACAAAGGGAATTTTTACGGATTCCGATGGCAATGTTGCAGGCTTGGTCGGAGTGGCGCTCGACATTACTGAGCGCAAACGAGCCGAAGAAGAGCTGAAAAGAGCGCACGGCCAACTCGAGGGGCGCGTCGAGAGCAGGACCGCTGCCCTGGCGGAGGCCAACCGCAACCTTCTTAAAGAAGTCGCAGAGCGGAGCAGGATTGCGGAAGAGCTCCGCATGAGCTCCGAAAAGCTGAAGGTATTTGCTTACTCCGTTGCACATGATCTGAAAAGTCCATCAATCGGAATTTACGGGCTTGCCGGACTGCTGCAGAAAAACTTCGCTGGAAAGCTCGGTGAGAAAGGCGCCGGTTTTTGTGACGGTATAATGAAGGCGTCCGAGCACGTGGCTTCCCTGGTTGATGCAATCAATCTGTTTATCGCCGCAAAGGAAACCCCGCTCAAAATTGAGGCGATAGATATGGCTGAGGTCTTTCACATGCTGCGGGACGAGTTTTCGGCGCGGTTGAGAGTTCGGTGTATAGAGCTGCTTGAGCCCAAAGGGATTGTGATTGTGCGTGCGGACAAGATTGCCATGCTCAGGGTTTTTAGAAATCTGATCGATAATGCCGTCAAATATGGAGGCGAGGGGCCCACTACTATTGAAACCGATTATGAGCAAGCCGGCGATTTTCATCATTTTACTGTAAGAGACGATGGGGTCGGCATACAAGCTGCTGACGGCAGCGATATTTTCAAAGTGTTTCAGCGGCAGTGCGCATCGGATGTGATCGAGGGTACGGGCCTGGGACTGGCGATCGTAAAAGAAATAATCGAACTGCACAAAGGGCATATCCGGGTGGAGCGGGGCACAGAGAGAGGGACTGTTTTCCACTTGTTCATTTCAAGGGGTCTCTAACTCTTCGACATGCAATCCTCTGTCTGATATAGATAGCGGCCGCAGAACCCGGTCTAACCCTATAAGCCGGCCTGGCTTGTGTTTGTCTGATTCTCAGGGAATGTAATATATGCAGCATGAATCCGAATACGCATGGGTTCGCGACTTGCCCTGGCTGATTTTCTTCGGCCTTCTTTCGTCGGCCTATTGCGTGCTTGCCGCCCGTCACACAGGTGCGGTCTTCGACGAACCAATATATTTGCTTCAAGGCCTCGAAAGCTGGCATCTGGGCAGTAACGGGGTCTTAACCAAAATCGGCACAATGCCCATGCCGGTCGATGTGACGACTTTGCCGCTATACGTTTGGGAGTTGTTGCGGGGCCAGCGTTTTGATCTGCTTTCGGAAATTGACCGGATGCTGCCCGTGGCGCGCGCCGGGACGTTGGTGTTTTGGTGGGCGGTGTTGTTTTACGGTTGGAGGGTGGGCTGGGGCCTCGCCGGACGCTGGGGAGGACGGCTGGCCGTGGCGTTGCTTGCCTGCGAACCGTCCCTGCTGGCCCACGCAAGCCTTGCAACAACCGATGTGGCCATTACTGCCTGCATGCTCGCGCTGGTATATCACTTCCGTGAGGGACGAACATCGGGGTGGGGGTTACGTGTGGGTCTTCCGTCCCTCTTGTTCGGGCTGGCCTTGCTGGCTAAAGCGTCGGCGCTGCTACTGGGCCCGTT
>OMSV01000155.1 GCA_900290385.1 Syntrophobacter sp. SbD2
CGCTTATCACAAGTCAGCATTCATTTCAAGGAAACCCGCATTATTGCCTGCTTTTGCCGGTTTGGCACATTGATTGCCCAATAGGAGCCGATACAAAGAGGAACGAGAAGATATGGAACGGATACTGGTTAGCATGAACTGCCGGAGCGGTTCCTGGGGCGCGTGGTCAAGGGCGATTTCGCTGGCTGGAAGGATAGACGCGAAGTTGTGTGCTCTGCTGGTGCTCCCGCCCCCGGTAAAGGGCGCAGGCATCGAGGAGCATGACGCTCCATGCGGGACCCGGGAACGTCTCGAACTGCTCATCGAAATAGCAAAGTCGGAAGGTGCTCGAATCGACTATTTTATTTCGCAAGGCAACTATGAGGAAGAAGTCATACGGTTCGTCGAACAGAACCGGATAACTCTGGTGATAGCTGAATATCCCGATGATGAGAACCCTCATTCGGAACGGGATATGGCGCAAATCCGTAAAATTCAACATCGTATCGCGTGTCGGGTCGAGCTGGTAAGCCCCCGCAAAATGCAAAATCTTCAGCAAAGGAGAGAGCAACAGTCATGAGCATTCCACTCCACCTATATCTTCCAATCGCCGGGAACAGCGTCAACATGCTCGTAATTTTGGGATTAGGGGGCGGGGTAGGCCTGCTGTCGGGCATCTTCGGGGTCGGCGGCGGGTTTCTGATGACGCCGCTTCTGATAATGTTCGGCATTCCCCCGACCGTGGCTGCGGCTTCGGATTCCAACCAGATCGTCGGGGCCTCGACATCCGGCACCCTCGCGCATTTCCGTCTGGGCAACGTCGATTTCAAAATGGGGTTGTTGCTCCTGGCAGGCGGGGTAGCCGGGGGGACGGTAGGAGTTCAGATCATCAAGGTCCTTCGGCAGCTCGGCAATGCCGATTTCCTGATCAATGTCACCTATGTGCTCATGCTCGGAATCATCGGGAGCTATANNAGCCCTGGCAGATGGAATTCAAAAGATCCGGTGTGCGGGTTTCAGTACTGATGCCGCTCGTTCTTGGAGTTCTTGTGGGAATCCTGGCGGCGATAATGGGTGTAGGCGGTGGATTCATCATGGTGCCGGTAATGGTTTATATGCTGCGGATGCCCATGCACGTAGTCGTGGGAACCAGTCTGTTCCAGATTCTTTTCACCTGTATCAATGTTACAATCATGCAGGCATGGAGAAACCATACGGTGGATTTTGTCCTGGCTCTTGTGCTGCTCATTGGATCATCTATAGGCGCGCAGCTCGGGGTCAAGCTCGGCAGGAAACTGCGAGGGGACCAGCTCAAAATACTCCTGGCCTCACTGGTGCTCGTCGTCATGTTCAAGATGCTCTACGAGTTGCTTGCCCAGCCCGAAGTACTCCTGGCGTACGTGGGGGGACACTAAAAATGAAGATCGCATACCTTATACTCTTTGCCGGCTTATGCCTCTTTACAGTTTCCACCGCTGCGGCGCAGGACCTCGTCCGGATGACGGTCGAGCCTCAGGCAATCAGCATTGGCGCGCTGTACAACGGGACCACTCTTATCGCAAAGGGATCGCTTCCAGCGGACAGCGAAGCCATCGTCCGGTTCATGGGGACCTCCTGTGAGTTGCACATGAAGCAGAGGGGAAAAGTAGGGGGCATCGTGTGGATGAACCTCGATTCAATCACCTTCAACGGGGCGCCCAGTGTTTGTCTGGTCTCATCGGCCGTTGATTTCAAGAGCCTGGAAGCCAATGGAGGCGCCTCGATCAGGATGTTGAGGCTCTCGGGCCTCAAGGGATCCGTCCAGATAGAAGCCAGCGGCGGCGGGCACGAAAACGCTTTCGAGGAATTGCTCAAATTGAAACAAAAGGAAGGACTGTACCGGGAGACGCTCGGAAACATATCCTATGAAAGTGCATCTCAAGGACAGAAGAGTTTTTTGGCACAGGTCCCTATCCCCTCTCGGCTAAGTCCTGGCGACTATATGGTCGAACTGGACGCGGTGAGGAATGGAGAGGTCATCGCCCGGGCTGAACAGCCGGTTACGGTCAAACTGGTTGGTTTCCCCGCCCTGCTCGCCGGACTTGCCTTCGGGCACTCGGCGCTCTACGGCATCCTCGCTACCATTATTGCCCTGCTTGCCGGCCTTGCAATCGGACTGGTTTTTCAGAGCAGGGGGGCACATTGATGCCGGTTTGCTTTGAATCAAGCACTCATGTCCCTAAGGTACACCGGACCATGAAAAGAAATCCACTCTCGGCGAGGTGGGTTGAATGAATTTAATTCACGGCCTGAAGGAGTTTTTCTCCTTCGGGTCGCCTCACAAACCTACTCTTCCTTTTTCGGTGCTTTTCAAGAAATTCAGGAGCATCCTGGAACGGAACAACCGTATTCTGGAACTCATGGCTGACATGGGTGACAAGCTCGGGGGCGAGTATGTATTTGATAGCCAGTATGTCTTGGATATCAGTGAGAAAATAGGTGATCTCGTTTTCAAGCTGATTTCAGACCTTTCCGTAATGACCCAGAACGAGAATGTAGAGCTTTTTATCGCTTTTGAGCGAATCCAGCACGATATCCAGGAGGAACTGGCTGGAAAGCGAGCTTTCCCCATGACCAGGCCGGCGGTCCTGCTGGACGAACTCAATGGCGATCTCAATGAGGAGTCGGGCACATAGAACATTGTCTTGCCACGGTGGACGTAAAGGACGAGACAGCATTCGAAGCCATGTGCAACGAGGTGCGGCGGCGCATCTTCGAGGCTGCCATTCCCAAGCATGTGGTTTCGAATATCGAGGCCATGCTGGATATTATCGCCGGCAAGCGGCAGGGCGCACCCCTGGGCTTTGCCGTAAGGAGCAGCGCCTGGGGCGAGGACAGCGAATTCAGTTTTGCCGGACAATATGAGAGCGTGCTCAATGTTCCGAGAAAGGCTATTCTGCAGGCCTACCGGCGTGTGATAGCCGGGGCCTACACGCCTGAAGCCTGGCGATACAGGCTCCATAGAGGATATCGGGAAAGTGAGATGGCCATGGCGGTCGGGTGCCAGTTGATGGTCGAGGCGGAAGTCAGTGGCGCGATGTACACTTACGCGCCTCTTTCCCTGGAACAGGAAGCCATGGTGATAAGCGCCGCCTGGGGCCTTGGACCGGCCGTTGTGGGAGGCCTCGCAGAATCGGATACCTTCGTTCTGGACAGGCTGCCCCCCCACAGTGTCATCTCCACCGAGTCAGGGCGCAAGGTGAGCAAAATGGTCATGAAACAGGACGGTGGGACGGCCTGGGTTGACGTTGCTCAGAATCTGCAGGACGAGCCTTGTCTTTCGGCTGAATATATCCAGAAGCTCGCCCAGGCGGCCATAATGATCGAAAGATACTACAGACGTCCCCAAGACGTTGAATGGGCCTTTGACGGCAAAGGCAATCTTTATATCCTGCAGTCAAGGCCTCTTAACGTTAAACCTAACCAACCGGAGCGCCATCGGCTCTACATCGACCATGCAAGCCTGTCGGCGCAGGTGCTTTTCTCGGGCCAGGGGACAGTTGTCCAGGGGGGTGTGGCGTCGGGAAAGGTCTATGTGGCCCAGGGGGATGACGACCTGAAGGATTTCCCCTATGGGGCGATTCTGGTGGCTCGCTACACTTCTCCCAAATACTCGCGTATTATGCGCAAAGCCAGGGGCATACTTACAGACGTAGGTTCGGCCACCGGGCATATGGCCACTCTGGCGCGCGAGTACCGGGTCCCCACCGTGGTGGATACAGGGGTGGCCACCAAAGTTCTCAAAACAGGCGATGAGGTCACCCTGGATGCTATACAGAACGTGGTTTATGAAGGAACGGTCAAGGAACTGAGCCAATTTGAGATCACCCAGGAAGATGTCTTTGAGGAATCATTTGAGTACCGTACGCTCAGGAGGGTCCTAAAGAAAATAAACCCCCTTAACCTGGTCGACCCGCACAGCGAGTCTTTCAAAGCGGCCCGTTGCCGAACCTTTCATGACATCACCCGGTTCGTTCATGAAAAAGCGGTTGAGAGGCTCATAGATCTGAGCGAAAATTACCGCAAGCAGCACGACAAGACGCCGAAACGACTGGAGTTCGTCATTCCACTCGGCCTGGTGATAATCGATATCGAAAAGGGGACGAGCTCGCCTGATCGGGCCCGGTCCGTGACGCTGGAGCAAATTGAATCAACGCCAATGAAAGCGCTGCTGGGGGGACTTTTGGAAAGCGGCATGTGGGAAACCAATCCCGTTGCCGTGGACCTGGGCAGCTTGATGTCGAGCTTCACACGGACATTCAGTTCGTCGCTGGCCGGCCCCGAGGACGTCGGCCGCAACCTGGCCGTGATATCGAACCATTACATGAACCTGCACCTCAGACTCGGCTATCACTTCAACATGCTGGACGCCTACATTGGAGACTCGCTGAACGATAACTATATTTATTTCCGGTTTCTCGGGGGTGTTTCCAATGTCGCACGCCGCTCGCGCCGGGCAAGGTTTATAGCCGAAGTAATGGAGTGCTTCGATTTTCTTGTCGAGATACATGGAGATTTGGTTGTCGGCAGGATCAAGAAAATGTCCAAAGAGAGGATGGTATCCAGGATGAAGGTCCTGGGCGGCTTGATAGGCTACACGCGCCAGCTCGATATCAGCATGATCAACGAGGAACGGATCGACCTTCATTTATCCGATTTTATGCAGAAGATTCAGACTCTTACGGAGGTGAGCGATGACGCCCCAATGTGCGAACTGCGACCGAAAGACGCAGATTCTGATCCTGGACGATGAGCCTATAGTGTGCAAGCGGTTGAGGCCTGCTTTCCAAAAGGCGGGCTACGAGGTGGAAACCTTTATAGACAGCGCTTCAGCCATGGCCAGGATCGAGGAAAAGCGATTCGATATCGTCATTACCGACCTGAAGATGAAAGGCACCGACGGAATGCATTTCCTGGCGCGAATCAAAGAAATTGCACCCGATACCGGTGTCGTGGTCATAACGGGGTTTGCTACCTCGGAGAGCGCAAAAGAGTCATTCCGAAAAGGGGCCTTCGATTTTGTGGCCAAGCCTTTCAAGTTGAGCGACATAATCGATACTGTCCGGCGGCTGGAGGAAAATCGCCGTGCGGGATCTGCCCAAAAACAGGTGTAGGTGCAATATTATGCGTTTGCCGTTCATCTCATTCAGGCGACACAGGCCTGCTCCCGGGCAGGGCCTGGAGGAAGTCCGGTCCCTGTTTGCAAAATTCCAGCGCATTCAGAAACACAATACCAATGTCTTGGAATTAATGGCCGAAATGGACCGGGCCCTGGGTGGGGAGTATATTTTCGACCGCGCCTTCCTTGAAAGCTCGGTTCGCGAGTTGAGCGGGCATGTCTACCAGGTTGTATACTGCCTCAATGCCATGTCTCAAAACGAATACGTCGCTCTGTTCGACCGGTATCAAAGCATCAAGGGAGTCCTGGATGACATACTGGCCGGAGGCGTAGGACCATTTGGAGCGAGTCTCGCCTTGCCATATTCTGTGCTTGGCGTTGAAATGGATCCCATGGCAGGCGCTTTGAACGTCTGTCTGGCCGAGGCCCGAAACCGCCTGGATATTGCTGCCCCGGACGGTTTTGCAGTGACGGTGACCGGTTGCTCCCGCCTTATTGAGGCAATTGGGACGGCAGTAGCGGCAGGGCCGCACGCCTTTGAGGCAATTGGGACGGCAGTAGCGGCAGGGCCGCACGCCTCGCGGGTGGGCCGTCGGGCTGCCGAGATCACCGAAATTGATTTTCCGCCGGAATTGGCCGAAGCTATTAATTATCAGGTCGAAGCCCTTTTTGACCGGCACGGAGGTCCCGTTCCTCTAACCGTGCGAATTTGTTCCTCTGCCATAAACTCAGAACCGTTGACCAACGTTGAATCCAAAGATCTCCTCGATGCGTGCAGACAGGCCCTGGCCGGATATTTGGCGACGGCCGAAGAACCTGAGGATGGTCCGGTAACCCTGGCGGTGAACGAGACGGTTTCGGGGTATTTAGCCGGTTGGGTTTCTGTTGTGGCCAAACCTGGGTCGCCCTCCGGAGGACTTTATTGCATTACTGCCTGGCCTGTGAATGCCCCGGATCGAAAGGAGAGCTTTTTTCTTCGCCGGACCTACCCCTTCGATCTTGTTGAATCCGAGATTAAAGCCAAACCGCTGGGGCAGCCGCTCTACGCCGGAGTGAACCCACTATCGTTCACGCCAAAAGGAATGTACCGAGGTTCGGCCCTCATGGGCCCTTCTTTTCTTCGGAGCATTGCCGAATGCGCGGCCGCTTTTGAGCGGATACTAGGGTATCCTCAGAATCTGGGTTGGGTAAGGGGAGATGGAGAGCGGCCGGTCATAGTGAACGTAAGCCCGGCAAGCGGTCTGGACGGTTCGGGTGCAATGGCGTGGGATTCGGTTGATTTGCTTGAGGGCGCCGAGGTGATGCTGACCGGAGGTGAAACCGTTCAGATGGGAATAGCAGCCGGCCCGGTGGTTCACGTCTCTGAGAGCGAACTGGATCGGTTCCCCTATGGCGCAGTGGCCGTAGCCAGGCAGGCAAGTCCCAGATTTAGCGCCATCATGCGCAGGGCTTCCGCCATAGTGACCGAAATCGGCGCCTCGATCGGGCACCTGGCCACCATAGCAAGAGAGCTGCGCATCCCCGCCATCTTTGGCGCAGACGGTGCAATGGAGCGCTTGCCCGAGGGGACCGAGGTCACAGTGGATGCCGGGGAAAGAACCGTCTACCGGGGCATCGTGGAGCCTCTTCTGGCCTCTCGCGCGTGCAGCACCGAACTGTATCCGAACGATCCCGAATACGTTGCGCTGCGCCGCCTGCTGCGGTGGATAATGCCTCTGGATCTCATAGATCCGGACTCCAGCGCATTTACCGTCGACAATTGCCGTACTTATCACGAAATAATTCATTTCGCTCATGAGAGGTCCATAGAGGAACTGCTCAAAATTCAGGAGCACGGAGCAGGGTTGAAAAGTCAGTACGTAAGGAAGCTCGAGATCGACACGCCGATCGATATTTTCGTGCTGGACATCGGTGGAGGAGTCTCCCCGGAGGCCGGTCCCCGTGTCCGAATGGATGATATAATCTCGAAGCCTTTCCTGGCATTCCTGGATGGACTGTCTCTCAAGGAGGTCTGGGGTCGTGATGCGGGCTCCCTTGGCATCAGAGAAATAATCTCCGGATTTGACCGCACGTTTGCGGCGATAATGGAGCCGCCTGAGTTCTCCGGAAAAAACCACGCCATTCTGGCGGAAAACTACATGAATGTCGGTCTTCGACTGGGTTATCATTACAGCGTCATCGACAGCTATCTGAGCGGCAACATTAATCAAAACTACGTCTATTTCCGTTTCGCAGGTGGATTTGCCGATGAAAACCACCGGCGTCGCAGGGCCGAGCTCATCCGGACTATCCTGGATCAACTGAGCTTCAAAGTGACTGTCAAGGGCGATCTAGTTTTGGGCAAACTCAAACTGGCCGACAACACCGAGGTTATCTCAGCTCTTAAGGTCCTCGGAGAGCTTACGGGGTTTACCCGGCAGATCGATCTTTCGATGGACTCGGAAAACAGGGTGGAGCAGTTTGCCAGGCTGTTCCGGGAAAAATCCCGCTATGCTGCGCCTTTAGGGGAAGAGGAGAAAACGAGTGGGTAGTATGCTCGCGGGACTATTTCAAAATCTACGGGAGCGCAGACTGGCTCGAGCGGCAAAATTTCTGGATGCTCTGAAAATCCGGTATCACACTTTCCGTATTCTGCTCGCCAACAATGAGTACTCGCTTGACCTTATGAGGTCCCTGGATCAGTCATTGAGATCCGGGAGCACCGATCTGCCCGAGGTAACCGAGGAGCTTCTAAGCGTTACTTACGAGCTTGTCGATGGGCTAAACCGTCTGAGCGAGGGCCGTCACCAAAAGCTTTTTGAAACCCATTACAGCCTTGCCGGTGCCATCCGCAAGGAGCTCGACGAGGTTATGGCGGTCCAATTCCGTGCGCCGGCCTGCATTTTCTTCGAAGACCTCTCGGGCGATCTCCGGGGGGAGGTGGGGGGGAAGGCTGCCTCCCTGGCCTTGCTGCGCAAAGCTGGTTTTCCCGTGCCGGACGGTTTTGCCGTGACGGCGATCTCCTGCGAGGGAATGCTATCGGCCAACGGTCTTGATCTTTTCATACGGCAGAGGGCGCAGAAGCTTGAGGCCGGGTACAACCGGGGCGCGGACTTTGAAGCCGACGCAGAAGAAATTCGCCTCCGTATTCTCGATGCGGTCCTTCCGCAAGCCTTCGAAGAGGAGCTTCGGCGCGCCTACGAACGGCTCGCCGGTCCTGGGGGATCTGCGATGTCGGTCCGAAGCAGCGCTCTTGTCGAAGACAAGCTGGAGCACTCCTTCGCCGGTCAGTTCAAGAGCGTGCTCAACGTGATCTCGTTCGATGGGTTGAAGGATGCGCTCAAGGAAGTCGTTGCAAGCAATTACAGCCCTCGATCAATTTCCTACCGCCTTCACGCCGGACTTTCCCTGGTCAGGCATGATATGGCCGTTTTATGTCAGCTAATGGTGCAGGCCGAGTCGGCNNATCCGGGGCTTGGAATCCCGGCCGTGAGCGGGAGCGCTCCCGCTGATATCTACCGGCCGTCGAGGGAGCCGATAGACACAGGCCCGACGGGCGATTGGGCACAAATTGCCCAAAAGGCTCATCGGACTGTAGCCAGGGCTGAGGGCGGCGTCGAGGAGCGGGAGTTATCTGAAAATGAACGGAATGCGCCTGCGCTTTCCGAAGACCAGGTTCTCTCCCTGGTTCGTCTCAGCCGAAGGGTTGAAAGTCTGATCGGAAAACCACAGGACATCGAATGGGCGATTTCGCAGGAAGGCGAGCTTCTTATCCTTCAGTCCAGAGGCATCCGGCTCCCCCTCAGGAGCAGGCAGGCAGCTGAGGCTGCCCGGGGAGAGGTCCTGCTGCGTGGAGGGGTCTGTGCTTCGCCGGGGCGGTGCGTGGGCAGGGTCAAAGTAGTACATTCGACCCGTGATTTTGAAGCTTGGCGCAATTCGCCACGCGAGCCGGGCATCCTGGTGCTCCCCCAGAGCATGTCGGATGCCGCCAGCCTGGTCCCCGACTTCGAAGGCGTGGTGGTCGATCTCGGCAACCCTGCGGATCACCTTGCCGTTGTGGCTCGGGAATATTCCCGCCCGATGCTGACCGGGGCAGGT
>OMSV01000023.1 GCA_900290385.1 Syntrophobacter sp. SbD2
TTTTCTTCCCATCTTTTTTGGTATCCATGTTTTTACTCATGATGTTCCCCTTTGTTTTTCCAGAAGGAGTAGGGAGCCTCGATGGCTGACGCGGTGAGTTCAAACCCGAGGCGGGAAAGGTAGTCAATAGGTCTTATATGTCCTATTGGACTTATTGTCCGCTTTGTCACCGCGTCCCTGCACAAGGGCCCCCCGATTTTCCTGCCGGGACGAAAGATCCTTCTTGGGGTCAAAAAAATTCCAGCCAAAAATCGGAATTGTAAACCACCGGTATCATCCGGTATTCCCGTACAAGTTTATACTTCTGTCGCTCCGGTTACAAGCGAGATTGAAGGCGGGAAGGCGGAGTTTGATCGGGGAGAGGGCCGAACGGGATTTTGCGCTCGTAAGTAATTGATTGTTTAAGCATTACCGGAGCGCACAAAAAAGATGTGGAGCTTGAGGCTAAGGTTTTGCGCGGAGATATAGCTCGGCATTATACAAAAGCAGACAATAAGTCCCCCAGGACCGATAAGACCTATTGTCTGCATCTCCCTCGTCAGTTTTTGTTCTCGCCGCGTCACGTTCCCGACTGTCTTCTGAGCCGCACGTTTGGCAATTTCGCCCTAATCGGGAAATTTCAGGACGACTTCTTCCTGGGCGCCGTCGCTGTCGAGCTTCACTTCAAGCGTTACGCTGCTGTCGCGAATGCCGATCACAACCGCCGAGTTTCCTTTATCTGCTTCGATATGCGTAATTCCCTTCACCACATCGAAAACTTTGCGTCCTATCGACGCCGAGGGGCTGGGCAGTTCGGTTTTACGATATTTAGCTGTTACCGAGACGCCTCCTTCGGAGGTGCAGCGAAGAGAGATTTTTTCCGCATTTCTGTCAATTCCATGCAAAACGGCCAAGGCAATCCATTTCAGGGCGCCATCCTCAGGATCATGCTCCTTGACCAGAGCGCCCATTTCACTGAGTGGGTCGGTTTCGGCGAAGCAATCGCAGTGTTCCTGGACCTTCATGTGCAGCGTGCGTTTATCCAGCATTGTAAATCCCCTCCTTAAATAAAATCGCAAATAAAAAATATCGAACAGACAGCGGGGGCGGTGGAACCGCCAGCCAAATCCGCCACTCAAACCTTCCGTGGCGGCTCAGCCTCCCTGTGCGCCTCTGCGCATTCGGGACCTTCTGCGAAGCGCTGTCCGACATTGGTAAAGGTAAGTATTTGCGATCTTAAATCTACACTCAGGGGGTTTGAATTTTACGGAAATCCGCCACTCGGGCAAAAAGGTCCCGCGTTCGGGTGAGCAGAGCAAGCCTGTTTCGTCGAACCGAGTCGTCTTTGTCCATAACGAGCACGGTATCGAAAAAGGAATCGATCATGGGTTTAAGCCGGGCCATGGATTCGAGCGCTCCGGCAAAATCCGACCGGGCAAGCCGGCTGCCCACTTCGGCTTCGGCCTTCGCCAGTTCGTCGAACAGGGTTCCTTCGGCCGGGTTTTTGAAAAGTAAAGCGTCAACGGGCGCGGTCTCGGGCGCCTTTATGATGTTGGCCACCCTTTTAACTGCGGCCGCCAGGTCGCCGAAGTCAGGCCTTGCGGTAAAGAGGGAAAGCGCTTTGGTCCTTTGTACAGCTTCGAGCAGATCGTCTATGCCCACTGAGAGCGCCGCCTCGATCACGTCGGGGCTTGCCCCCTCATCGAGGGTTGCAAGGTAGTGCTGAAGGCGTCCTTCGAAAAAGGCCGATATGTCCCGTTTTACATTTTCCGCCGGCTGCGTGAGTTTACCGGAAAGCAGTGCGAGTGCCCTGTCTATGATCTCTGCAAGTGAAATTCTAAGAGGTGTTTCCAGCACGATTCGAATGATTCCAAGCGTCTGGCGCCTCAGGGCAAACGGATCGGCCGTACCGGTTGGTAGCATTCCGACCCCGAAGCAGGCGGCAATGGTGTCGATTTTGTCTGCGATGCTTATGAGCGAGCCTTCGATTCGCGATGGGACCGGCCCGCCCGACCGATTGGGCAGGTAGTGCTCGTAGATAGCCTCTGCAACTGCTTCCGGCTCGCCCTGGAGCCGCGCGTAAGTTCTTCCCATTATCCCCTGGAGTTCCGGAAACTCGCTCACCACGCCCGACACAAGATCGGCCTTGCAAAGCAAAGCTGCACGGCGAACCTCTGGCGCGAGATCCGGGGCAACCTTCTCAGCCAGCATTACGGCCAACTCGCTGAAGCGCTCCATTTTTTCGTAGCTCGTTCCGATCTTCGAATGGAAAACGACCCCCTTTAGCTGTTCGACCCGGTTGTCGAGGGTCACCTTCTGATCTTCCCGGTAATAGAAGCGGGCATCTTCGAGCCGCGCCCTCACTACTCTTGCGTTGCCGGCCTCCACCAGTGCGAAATCCCTTGGAACAGTGTTGGAAATAGTCACGAAATATGGGAGCAGCACGCCGGCGCCGTCCGTCAGGGCAAAGTAGCGCTGGTGCTTCTTTATGACCGTAATCAACAGTTCGGGGGGAAGTTCGAGATACTTGTCCTCAAACCGCCCTACGAGAGGCTGGGGGAACTCGACCAGTTGTGTTATTTCATCCAGAAGCTCATCGTCTGCGAGGACTTTGCCGCCGACCCCTGCGGCAGCCGTTGCAGCGCCCTGCCGAATGAGTTCACGCCGCTCGGCTATGTCGAGGATGACGCGGTTCTTCCTGAGGTTTTCGCGGTGGCCCTCGAGGTCATTGACCTCTATCCACACAGGACTCATGAAACGGTGGCCCATGGACTTTTTCCCGGAGCGCACGTGAGCGTATTCGCACTGTAGGACCTCTTGTGCGAACAGGGCCACGATCCATTGAATCGGCCTGGCAAACGTCACAGTGTAGGACGACCAGTGCATGGACTTGGGAAACGGAATTTTGGCGATAAAGTCCGGGAGCATTTTCTCCAGGATTTCTTTGGCCGCAAGACCGGCTTCCTCTCGAAAGACGCAAAGATACTCACCCTTGGGCGTCTGCTTTATTGTCAGGTCCCCGACACTTGCCCCCTGTCCTTTTGCAAAGCCTTCGGCAGCCTTCGTGGGCTTTCCTTGTGCATCGTATGCTGCGCTTTTGGGCGGCCCGATGACCTCGGTCCTCACAGCCTGCTGGCAATCTGCAACACCCGGCACATGCAACACAAGCCTGCGAGGCGTGCCGGTAACCGTGGGTTCACCGTGCGCTATGCGGTTATCATCCAGAAACCGGACCATCCTCAAAGACATCGATTCCAGTGCAGGCACAATGTAGCCGGCCGGTATTTCTTCGGTTCCAATCTCTATGTACAGGGTCTTCGCCATCTGTTCACCTTAGAAACGGATTTAGGGATTGACTCATTCAGGCATTGAGGAATTTGTTTTAATCTCAGGAATCCCTCAATTCGCAATTCATTAATTCTCTTTAACGCCATTTATTCAACAGCGGAAATCCCATTTTCTCGCGTTGCGCGTAATAGGCGTGCGCCACGTTGCGCGCCATGTTCCTGACCCTGGCGATATAGTTGGTCCTTTCGGTTACGCTGATCGCCCCGCGCGCATCGAGCAAATTGAACACGTGTGAGCATTTGAGCGTATAGTCGTAGCTGGGCAGGACCAGGCCGCGTTCGTTCAGGCGCAACGATTCAGCTTCGTACATGCCGAAGAGCTTGAGCAGCATGCCCACGTCCGCCTCTTCGAAATTATAATGGGACCATTCCACCTCACCCTGGTGGTGCACGTCCCCATAAGTGACATTGCCGCTCCAGATGAGGTCGTAGACGGAGTTTACACCCTGCAGGTACATCGCGATTCTTTCCAGGCCGTAGGTAAGCTCCAGGCTGACCGGGCTGAGGGTGATGCCGCCGACCTGCTGAAAGTAGGTGAACTGCGTTATTTCCATGCCATCGAGCCAGACCTCCCAGCCCAGACCCGAGGCCCCCAGGGTTGGTGATTCCCAGTCATCCTCGACAAAGCGGATATCGTGATCCAGGGGGTCGACGCCAAAGCTCTTCAAGCTCTCCAGGTACACGCCCTGCGAATCGGCGGGAGAAGGCTTAAGAATCACCTGGTACTGGTAGTACTGCTGGAGCCGGTTCGGGTTTTCCCCATACCGGCCGTCGGTCGGCCGCCGGGACGGTTCGACGTAGGCCACATTGTACGGCTCCGGCCCGAGAACCCTCAAAAAGGTGGCGGGATTGAACGTACCCGCCCCGACTTCAAGGTCATAGGGCTGCTGGATCACGCATCCCCTGTCGGCCCAGAACTTGCCCAGGGCAACAATAAGTTCCTGGAATGTCATTTTTGGATCTCCCTATGGAAAAATACGTCCTATTGGTCCTACAAGACCTATAGGCTTCATTCGGCCTCTGGGTTATCTATCAGGTCGATGCGCCTCTTATGGCGCCCGCCTTCGAAAGGTTCCTTTATCCACTCGCGCACTATTTCAAGGGCCAGGTCAACGCCGATAAAACGGGACCCAAGGCACAAAACGTTGCTGTCATTGTGGCGCCGGCTCATGCGCGCCTCGAACGGATCGTGTCCGCTCACGGCCCGCACTCCGGGGACCCTGTTGGCCGCTATGCACATCCCGGTTCCGCTGCCGCACACCAGGATGCCCCGGTCCGCTTGTCCACTCTCCACCGCGCGCGCAACTTGGAACCCATAGACCGGGTAATCGACCGAATCGGGACTGTTCGTGCCAACGTCCACTACCTCTATGCCCGCCTCTCTCAGAGAGGAAGCGACAAGCTCCTTCAATGCGAAACCGGCGTGATCCGCTCCGATGCAGACTTTCATAAAAACACCTCTAAATCAGTAAATAAAAGGCCCAAGGGGAGGCCCCTGCGACCGTATCCCCCTAATCCGCGCCCGAACTCTATATGAAAAACAATGGCGCGAAAACCAAAAAATCACATGCGCCGCAGAGAAAGCTTGTCCCCGCCCGGGGGCAAGAGGTGACATCTGCCCAAGCATTCTTATTTGGACCATTTTCCACCCCGAATCAAGCTTTTCCATTCTCATCGGTAATTTATTGGTATTCCGGTGTACCTTTCGGAAGAGATTCTTTGTGCAAGTGATGTCTTCGGGACACTCGGAGGATGGGTCCTTTGACGAAAAAGGGGCTTGACGCAGCGTGAAACCGCAAAGGCCAAAACCGCACAGATAACGATTAATTTAACCGGCCTGCTGAGTCGCATAACTTCATAAACCTAAGCTCAATGTTTTACCCGTCGCCGGCTTTTTCCGGATTCTGCCGACGTTTCTTGGCCACGAACCAGACGTAATAGACAAGCAGAACAGGGAAGGCGGCGTAGGCCCCTATAAAATCTCCCATATAAAGACATATCGTGCCATAAATAATGAGACCGGAAACAATTGCGAGCTGAATTATAGTCAGGGCCTTTTTCACGTATGCTCCACAAAAAGATCGTCTTACGAGAGACTATATTGAGAAAAGCGCATACCGGCAGCTCTCCCGCAAACTTCAAAATAACCGTATGCCTTATAGATCGAAGTTAACCACGGCAGGATGCCTGAACCACCGGTAATCCGTGGTTCAACCTGGGGGGGGGATTCTTCCACGTCGAAGAACATGCAAAATTGGCAGAAGTTCGAAATCTTGAAACGAACTGAGGCCGGTTTCGGCTTGGGGACGCTTAAGAGTCTGCGGCATTAGACGGAACCGCACCGGGCGCGCAAAAGGCAAAGCCCGCGCCGGGCGGCACGGGCTTTCTGACCTGATTATCCATTATCTACTCATCCAACCGGAGGTGAGATTCACCCGGGATCAGGGCCTTGCGGAGCGTCGAGATCCGGGCTGGCGGTCCCACCATCCCAATACTGACACATTCTATGCCTCAACCTCTTCTTTGACCGAAATGGCAATTTTGTAGAGCACGGTCAGAACAAAAAAACCAGTTGCCCAGATCCCGAGCACGATCATTATCTCCGGGACGCTCGGCGAGTATTCGCGAACCTGGTCGAAGGGGTTTGGAATGAAACCGGCCACGATCAGCCCGACGCCTTTTTCGATATACATGGAAAAGAAGACACAGGCTGCCGCGGTAAGAAGCATTTTTTCGTTCTTGCGCACATCCGGGTGGAGAAGCAGCACAACCGCGGCTACGGCCAGTATGGCAAAAAGCCACATAAACGGGACCAGATTGTGGTGACCTTCAAGGCCAACGAACAGGTACTTGAGCGCGTCCATATGGCTTGGAATATTGCTGTAAAACGCCGAAAAGAACTCGAGGCCGACAAAGAAAACGCTTATCAGCATGGCGTAAGTCATGATCGTTGCCAGCTTGTCTATAGCTTCCTTTCCCGGATCGAACTTGGAGTATTTTTTCACCAGGTAGGAAAGCATGATCAAAAGCGCAGGACCCGAGCAAAAGGCCGAGGCAAGAAAGCGGGCGGCCAAGATGGCGGTCAGCCAGTACTCCCTTGCGGGCAGGCCTGCGTAGAGGAAGGCCGTGACCGTGTGAATGCTGACCGCCCAAGGGATCGAAATGTAGATGAGCGGCTTTACCCACTTGGGATAATGAGTCCCCTTGCGTTCCGCCTCGAGGACGTTCCAGCCGATGAGCAGGTTAAGCAGCAGGTAGCCGTTCAAAACGATCATGTCCCAAAAAAGGACCGAATTGAGCGTCGGATAGAGCAAGACATTCAAAATGCGCATCGGCTTGCCAAGATCGACAAAGATAAACAGAAGACACATGGTGACCGAAGCTATGGCCAGAAACTCGCCCAGAATGGTGATTTTTCCGAACGCTTTCACGTCGTGCAGGTAATAGGGAAGCACGACCATGACCGCTGAGGCCGCGACTCCGACCAGGAAAGTAAACTGGGCGATGTAGAGTCCCCAGGACACGTCCCTGCTAAGGCCAGTGATCGTAAGACCCCGGTTCCACTGAGTGAGGTAAGCTGCAAAACCAAGCCCCATGAAGACGAGCAGGACCCCAAGCAGCTTTTTGTATCTTGTGCCTCCAGTAAGTGCTCTTTCAAGCATATCCCACCCCTTTGTCAGAGGACAGAGGCCGGAGGACAGAGGACAGATTTTTCCGTCTTCCGTCTTCCGTCTTCCGTCATCCGTCTTCCGATCTCTGTTTAGATTATGTAGTAAACGCCGGGTTCTGTCCCCAACTCGGGTTTGCGCCTTATTGAATATTGCGAACCAAGGGCTTTTCGCACATCGGAGCCCGGGTCCTCAAGGTCGCCGAAAGAGAGAGCCTTGCACTTGCACGCCTCGACGCACGCCGGCATTTTTCCAACTGCAAGCCTTTCTTCGCAGAAGTTGCACTTCTCGACAACCCCACGGTCCCTGGTCGGAAAAGCTGGGTTAAGCTCCGTTTTGATGTAGGGGCGCGGGTCTCTGAAATTAAAGCTCCTGGCGCCGAAGGGGCAACCGGCCATGCAATACCGGCAGCCGATGCAGCGGTGGAAGTCCATCATCGTGATTCCATCGGCCCTTTTGAAGGTGGCCTGGGTAGGGCAAACCCGCGTGCAGGGGGCATTCTTGCAGTGATTGCACAAAACCATGAAGGGCTTTTCCCTTATCTCTTCAGGTTCCATACCGCTTTGCTGCCCGGGGAAGACGTTCTCATATTTTTCTTCCCAGATCCACTTGATCTCTTCTTTTTTGGTCCCGATATCCGGAACGTTATGGGTCGAGTGGCAGGCCAGCACGCAATCCTTGCAGCCTGAAGGCCCTTTTTCCCAGCACTTCTTCATATCGATCGCCATGGCCCATCGCTTCGCGGTAAGCCCCTGGAGGTTTGCCGTGAATTTAGCGGGGGCCTCCGTTTGACCCAACGCGTTTACTACCCGCAAAGCCCCAAGCCCCAGCGCGCAAATCCCGCCGATTTTCAAAAAATTCCTTCTGCCAGTTTCCATTACTTGCTCTCCTTTGGAGGAATATGGCAATTCCAGCAGTAGGGGTCGGCGTCCTTTTGCAGTCCGGCGTAGTTATGGCACTGGTCGCAGAATTGAGACTTATTGGAGTGACACTTCATGCACCCGTTCTGGAGACTCATTTCATAAGTCTTGCCGTCGCTTGCCACATACATTCTTTTGCCGTTTCGGACGACCTCCGTCCTCCAGTCGTTCAAAAGTTTCATATGCTCCGTGATCATTTCTTCCTTGGGCAGAACGCACTGCTTTGTGGTCATCTGGGCTATGACCGGGGTATCGAGCTTGAGCTCCGGCGGTGGAGCGGCCCTGCCATGATTGAACCACACCGGGAAGGTTGCCAGCACGATGAAAATGACGAGGCCGACAAGGATATATTTTCCATCATACAGCTTCATTCTCGCTATCCTCCTCCATTCCGGACAGAGGCTCGCCGCGCAGGTCGGTGGTCCTCTCGGTTTCGCCTTCCATCAAGAGGGCGTTGGCTACCAGTTCGTGAACTCCGTATACGGTAACATCGGGCACCCAGTAATCCATCAGGGCGGTAAGAACCGCGCGGTCGATGGCGCAAATGCATGAAAGCGCGTTTACGCCGAACTTGTCGTGTACGTAGCGCACCGCGTTAGCCCGGGGCAACCCGCCCCTCATTCTCATTTCCATGAACTCATCGTTGTTTAAGCCCGACCCCGACCCGCAGCAGTAAGTCTGCTCACGGATGGTCTCGGGCGGCATCTCATGGAAATTATTGCAGACGTTGTTGATCACGTAGCGCGGCTCCTCGAAAAAGCCCATACCGCGCGAGGTGTTGCAGGAATCATGGTAGGTCATGACCAGGTTGTCGTTTCGGCTCGCCACGAGCTTCAGCTTGCCGTTTTTGATCAAATCGGCGGTAAATTCGACGATGTGTATCATCTTCGTAGACGCGGCGTTGTCGAACCTCGTGCCGGTAATGGGGGACACCGGCACTTCCAAAAAGTCAGCGGGGCCGTTCATCGTGTCCATGTACTGATTGATAACGCGCCACATGTGGCCGCACTCGCCGCCGATGATGTATTTTACGCCGAGCCTTTTGGCCTCCGCGTACATCTTGGCGTTCAGACGCTTCATCATCTCGTGGGAGGTGAACATGCCGAAATTTCCGCCCTCGGAGGCGTAGGTGCTCCACGTGTAATCCAGCCCGATCTCATGGAAAAGCATCAGGTAGCCCATCAGAGTATAGGTTCCGGGGTCTGCGAAAACGTCGCCCGAAGGAGTGATGAAAAGGATCTCGGCCCCCTTGCGGTTGAAAGTCGGCTCGCACCTGATGCCGTTTACAGCCTCGATTTCATCAACGAAAAACTCGATCATGTCCTTGAAAGCGTGCGGCTGAATCCCGAGGTGGTTTCCGTTATTGTAGCAATTGGCCACCGGGCCGACGACCCAGTCGATGTTCAGGCCGACCAGGTTCAAAAGTTCACGGCCCATCATCGTAAACTCCGCCGTATCGATCCCGTAGGGACAGAAAAGCGAGCATCGGCGGCATTCCGTGCACTGGAAAAAGTACATGAACCATTCTTTTACTACGTCCTCGGTAAGTTCGCGGGCACCGACCATTTTGCCCATCAGCTTGCCTGCAAGAGAGAAATCCTTGCGGTAGACCGACCTCAGCAGTTCGGCCCTGAGCACGGGCATGTTCTTCGGGTCGCCCGAGCCTAAATAGAAATGGCACTTGTCGGCGCAGGCGCCGCATCGCACGCATATGTCCATGAAAATCTTAAGCGAGCGGAATTTGTCAAGACGTTCCCGGATGCCTTCCAGGATAATCTGTTTCCAATTGGAGGGCAGTTTCCAGTCTTCATCGAGCGGAGACCATTCCCTGGGGTTTGCAAGTCCGAGGGCTTGCAGGTTTTTCGCCTTTCCCGGATAGCTGAAATTTCCAGGCCTGAAAACGGTCGGGGTGTCCATCCATCCCGTTTTGGGAAACCCATGTTCTATTACGAGTTCGTTTGGTTTGGGGACCTTAGCCATTGCTCAAATAACTCCTTGGTAGGGTTATCGGGGTGGCGAGACGCCGGGGCCTTCCGGCCGCCCGCCGAAGATCTCGACGCTCCGCGAGGCGCGCGCCACCTCCGCCGGGTTCATCAATCTTTGGCCGTAACTGAGGCTTCGTCCAATTCTTTTTCCACTGGCAATCCGGCCTCGATCATCTTTTCCCTGAAATGGTCTTCATACTGCGCGTAAGTGTGTACTTTCACCGGGTAGTTCCAGGGATTTACGTGGCGTCTGATACGGCTGTCGTTTGGAAGATTGCGCGTCGGGCTGAGCAGGACGCCGCCGGCATGCATCAGCTTGCTGAAAGGAAAGTAGGCAAACAGCACGCTTACCAGGAAAAGATGGATGAAGAAAACGACCCCGATCCCTTCCGGTACGACCGGCTTAAAGGAAATAAGTCCCATGGCGAGTTGCTTCACCTTTATAAGGTCGACCTTGAGGAAATAGCGGGTGAGAATGCCCGTTGTTCCGATTGCAATAATCAGAAAAAGCGGAAAGAAATCCTGCGGAAGCGATATGTAGCGCACCTGCGGGATGATTAGCCTTCTGATCAGCAGGTAGGTGACCGACGCAATAAAAATCAGATCGGTGATGTAGACGCCGGGAAGCCCCACCTGGAAAAGCCCGTCAAGTCTTTCAATGTCATGGACGAAAAAGGGTACCGGTTCGGTGAAAAAGCGCAGATGCCTTATCAGGATGACCAGAAAGCAGTAGTGGAAGGCAAGCCCCGCGAGCCAGAGCCATTTTTCCCACTGGTAGAAGACTTTGGGTCCTTTTTGCATCTCGAATTTGGTGTTCCTGAAAAGCGAGCGGAAAAGGAGCACTTCCAGGATCATCCTGACCACGGCCTGCTTTTTGGTCGCAGGATTGTCGAACTTGCTTTGGGGTATCCAAGACAGAGTCTTCTGCTGGCCGGCCGTCGTCGGGATACAGAATGGAACGGGTGATCGCGCCCACCTCAGCACCCTGAAAATCACCCCGCCAAGAAAAGCGAACATCGCTATGTACGGCATGGTTGCGCCGAAGAAGTAATTGAGTCCGGCCGCCTTGACCCCCAGAAAAGAAGCCAAAACGAGCGCGACGACTGCAGCTAGGGAAAAAGTGATGCCCATTTACACAACCTCCCATAAAAACTCAACAGCAGGGAGCAGCAACATAGAAGCAAAAGACCCGGGAGGCAAGAACCATTCCTGCTCCCGCTACTCGCTTCCCGCTCCTGGTTCACCAATGATCTCGGCCCTCTTGAGAAGCCTGTGCGTCCTGTTCTTTACCTCGGTCATCCTTACTTGGAAAAGATTTTCACGACAGCGCATGTAGACGTCGAAAGCACACAGGGCCAGACCGTCCACTTTTCGGTCGAAATCGGACAACTCCTCCCTGCTCACCACGCCTGAGGCCAACTCCTCTTCGAGCACCACTCTGGCTATCGTTTTCAAACCGAAAATGAAGGCCAAAGAACTCGATGGGGAAAAATCCTGGATCGCCCTGATCCTGATGACTTTATCCAGCAGGGGCTCCATGGCCTCCGCGCTGTTTTGAGCTAAAAATTCATCGAGAATCTCGCCGATTGCAACCAGAAAAGTTTGTCCAACCGGATTGGCGAATTGGTTGGTCTCCTTTTTGAGCAACCGTACCGTCTCAAGTGGATAACTCCCCGCCAGCATATCGAACCATTGCCGGAGGAGTTTTTTTTTGTTTTTCACAAGATGTTGTTCGATGGCCATGTCTTGCCTGAGGCCTACCGCACCGGTGCGGGAAATAGACCCTTTATATCTGATTATTTTATTAGGATAGCCGATAGTGTAAGCCGGAGAAGGAGCGGCGGGGAATTTAATATATTCCCGGCATCGAGCGGACAAGCACTGAACAGCCTGAAAACCATTGCATAGCCGACATCCTGGGCAGCAATTACACGAAACGTTCCAATAGCACGACTAAAAAGGGATTTCAACAGCTAATCGTTCTTTTGAGAGTGCATATTTTTTTGCACAATCACATAGGCGCGCTCGCTTCTCACCCGTCCCCCGCACCCATCAAGCCGCTTAAAAAAGCGAGCAGCTTATCGGCAGTAAAACTGTTAAATTGGCCGTTCATCAGATGCGGCACACCGGGCTGCGCGATGCCGAGCAGCGTGGCAATTTCACGCTGTTTGATTTTCTTGTCTTTTAGGATCTTATAGACATGAAAACCGAATCGGTTCCGGGGCAGGCCCTGCACCATTCTCCAGGCTCCGTCCGGCGTGGTCGCAACCGGGCCTTAAAACTAATTGCAAAGCGTAAGGGCAAGGCTGTCGGCCACAAGAAAACCCTTGCGGGAGGGCTGGATTCTATCGTTTGTCACTTTTACCAGGCCCGATTTCTGCAACGCCTCCAAAGCCTCATCCATTATCAAGTCGCCTCCGAGTGCATGAAGATCTACGCCGGCGCTTGTCCTTAAGCCAAGGTCGAGGGTCTCGAGGTCGAGTTGCTCTTCGGAAAGGACCTCGGAGGCTTCGACCGGCGCCTTTCCCTCCGCAAGGAGCCGGCAGTATTTCTTGATTGACCTGACATTCCACCATCTGGTTCCGGCATCGAAGGAATGGGCGGATGGACCCAAACCCAGGTAAGGAATATGGTCCCAGTATTTTAGGTTATGACGGCACATGAATTCCGGGCCTCGAGCAAAGTTGGATATTTCGTAGTGTTGATAGGCGTGCTTCTCGAGATAGCGGGAAGTCCAAATGAAAAATGCGCTTTCCAACTTTTCGCCGATGGATCGAACCCGGCCCGCCGCTTTCATCTTCCAAAACGGGGCGCCCCTTTCGAAGGTCATCTGGTAACAT